>WGCR01000263.1 GCA_015493675.1 Anaerolineae bacterium | reverse complement strand
AGAAAATGGCATGAAAGGCAGCCAAAATAATTTTCGCCAGACTCCAGTATCGACGAGTCCTGATTGAGCGAGAGGAGGCCTCCGAACTGATTTTATTATCGGTGATTTCCTTTGCAGCCACTGTGGTGCTGGTTCGGCTTTTTCTCGAATTGACGGGCTATCCCCAGGTGGGGAATGGCGTTTTGCACATCGCTCATCTCCTGTGGGGCGGTCTGGCCATGTTTGTCGGCCTGATGATTATTCTCATCTGGGATAATCCGGGCGTGCGTTACGCTACTGCCATTCTCAGCGGCGTTGGCGTCGGTTTGTTCATCGATGAACTTGGCAAGTTTATCACCAAAAACAATGATTATTTCTTTCCGGCCGCCGCTCCCATCATTTATGCTGTCTTTCTGTTAACGGTGATCATTTTTCTGTTGGTGCGGCGACGCGACCGGGAGGACTCCCGGCGGGCGCTGGCGCTGGCGCTGGAAAAATTAAAGGATGTTCTTTATGGTGAAATTGATGAGCATGAGGGGAAGCGCATTCTTGCCAACCTTGCCATCGCCCAGAAGAGTGATAATCCTGATATTGTTGCGTTGGCTAATGTTCTTTCTGATCATCTGGCTGCCGGTCGTCTCACCTTTACGGATTATCGTCCTGGTTTTTTCAAGCGCATTTTCAATACACTTCAGTGTTGGGGTCAAAAATTGGGACGAAAATGGCACCGTCGTTTGATCATTCTGGCACTGGCGACAAACGGAATTGCATCACTCAGCGTCATTCTGATTTTTTTGATTTTGGTCATTGCTCCCGATAGCACGAATATCGGCCAGAAAGTGGTAACTGATTTGATCCACGCCGCCCGAGAAGCGGATGCAGGCGGGCTTTTGGGGCAAGTGGCGCGTTCGGTTTTGAATGCGCTGATTGGCCTGGTGGCAGTTGCTGCGATCATACTTTTGTGGCGCAAAAAGGAGCGGGCGGGTATGAATCTGGGGCTCATTCAGGTGGTGTTGTCTCTGACAATTTTGCAGATGCTGACATTCTATCTCACCCAGTTTACGGCAGTCATTCCCACCATCTTTCAATTTCTTATGTTGGGATTCATTCTCGCCTATCAACGATGGTATCTGGAAGACGAGGGTGAATCTTCATAGCGCCATGTTTGGATGTTCTGGCAACCTTGTAGTAACGTAAGTCTTGGATTTTTCTCCCTTGTTCAGGTTCTTATGCGATTAGTTATTCAACGAGTTAAAGAGGCGTCCGTCGTTGTGGCGGATGAGCTTGTGGCCGCTATTGGCCCGGGCTATCTTGTTCTTGTCGGCGTCACCCATGATGACGATGCGGCCAAAGCCGATTGGCTGGCCCGGAAGGTCGCGAGCCTGCGTCTTTTCGAGGATGATCAGGGATTGACCAATCTTTCCCTGGCCGATGTGGGTGGCGAAGTGCTGGCCGTCTCTCAATTCACCCTCTACGCCAACGCCCGCAAGGGACGACGGCCCTCCTTTGCGGCTGCGGCCCGGCCCGAGGTGGCTGAGCCCCTGTTCCAACGTTTCCTCACCAGTTTGCAAAAAGAAGGCGTATCGGTGCAGACTGGCGTTTTTGGCGCACACATGCACGTGGCGCTCATCAATGACGGTCCTGTCACCCTGATCATCGAACGATAACCGGAGGTTAAAATGAGCTGGTTGAAGAAATTATTTGGCAGTGATCACGACACCGCCAGTCAAATCCCCACTGATTCCCCGCCCGAATTGGCCGCCACAGTGCTGGAGGCCGAGAAATTCACCGATCAACTGGAGGAGTATCTGCTCAGCGATAAGCTCTTCTGGCAGATTTCGGTGGATACGCCTCTGGGCACGCGGCAGCCCAAGATGACGCTGGGCTCTTTGTATGAGCGCATCCAGGAACTGGAGGCCCACCGCGCCGATCTGGGCCCCAACGATCGCGCTCGCCTGGAGAAGATCGAGCAGGCGTGGGAGGAGGCGCAGCGGCGTTATCCCGAACAGTGGCGCGAAAAATTGCGTCGGGAATTCAAAAGCTACATGAACAACTGGAAATACTTCCTGGAACAACGTTCTTCCAATTCCGAACGCTGGGCGCAGGAATACAAGTTCGAGGTCAGAAACCGCGAACGGGCCAGGCTGGTTTTACAACTGCTTGGGCCCGAAGCTGCGGCTGATCTGCTGAGAGAGTATGAAACCATTGAGAAGACCCTTGACACCCCGCCTGATGAGGCGTAATCCGTAATCATTTTAGGAGTGAAAATAATGTCTGAAATCCAGAACGTTCATTTGGTCGTTGCTTACTTCGATGATGTGGACGCAGCCAAAAAGGCGCTGGATGAGCTGAAGAAAGCTCATAAGGAAGAGGCGTTGCCCCTGGACGGCGCGGCGATCGTGCATCGCAAAGAAGATGACAAACTGGATCTGAAGGAGTTGGGCGACATGCACGCCACGCGCGGCGCGGGCGTGGGCGCGCTTATCGGCGGGGCGCTGGGAGCGCTGTTCGGGCCGCTGGGCGTCATCGGCGGCGGCGCGATTGGCGCGTATTATGGCGGCATCGTGGCCGCTACTGTGGACGAGGGCATTCCCAATCAGGCGCTGGAGGAGATTGGAGCCCTGTTGCCGGTGGGAGACACAGCGCTTGTGGTGCTGATTTCGGAGGAGCGGGCCAAGGAGGTCGAGTCGGAGCTGGCTGCGCTGGGCGGACAGGTTGTCACCAATGGCGGACAACAGGCCCAGATCGTGATCCCTGACGGCGTTGACCTGGCGGAAGACGCCGAGGAAGGAGAGGCCGCAGAAGCTGACGAAACGCCCAACGAAGAAAACTGACGGCTGATTGCATTTCGGGCGCCAAAGAAACCGCCCGGTGGCCTCGATCCGTCGGGCGGTTTCTTTTACATCCTATTTTTCTCCGGCGTCAAAGCCGGAAGGGGGCGGCGTCGTCGCTCGTTGCTCGTGCACCTCGAACACCCGGCGGCGCTGCACCACCCGGTGATCGAACTGGCCCAATGCGGCTTTGTCGGGGCTCATTTCGGGATCGAAGAAGAGGGGAACCTGACGCGGGGAGACAGGCTGACGCCTGACGCCTTTGCCAAAGCCCGGACATCCCCAGTTGCCCGCGCCTCCCAGCGTCTGCTGCGCTTCGCGCCGCTCTTTTTTGAACGCAGTGAGAATGCCGCAGGAGAAGCAGTGCTCGCGGCAGTCGTCGATGACCGCGCCCTGCTGGCTGTAAAGATACTCCTGCACCAGGAACGCCTTGTTCACGCCCATGCTGATGTGATCCCAGGGCAGGGTCTCTTCCACGCTGCGCTCGCGGCGGGCGTACCAGTCCATTTCCAGGCCCGCCTCCGCAAAGGCCTGCGTCCATGCGTCCCAGCGGAAGTGATCGCCCCAGGCGTCGAACTGCGCGCCCAGCTCCCACGCCCGCTGGATCACGTCGGCCAGACGCCGGTCGCCGCGGCTGAGGAAGGCCTCCATCAGCGATTCCCGGGGCTTGCTCCAGCTAAAATGCAGCCCTTGGGCCCGCATCCGTCGCCGCAGATGCTCCAACTGTTCGGTGAGGGTCTCGTCATCCGCCATTTGCACCCACTGAAACGCGGTGTGCGGCTTGGGCACCAGGATGGAGACGCCCACCCGCACTTTGGCCTTGCGCCCCACGTACTGCCGCCCGATGTGCAGCACCTCGTGAGCCAGTTGGGCGATGGCCTCCACATCCTCCATGGTCTGGGTGGGATGCCCCACCATGAAGTACATTTTGATAGTGGTCCAACCGCGGCTGAACACCTGATGCGCGGTTTGCAGCATGAGATCGGTGGGGATGGGCTTGTTGATGACGTCGCGCAGGCGGTCGGTGGCGGCCTCGGGCGCAAAGGTGAAGCCCGAACGCCGACGCCCCTTCTCCAGCTTCTCCAGCAGCTCCACGCTGAAGCTTTCGATGCGCAGGGAGGGCAGGCCGATGGAGAGATGCTTGTCTGCGAATCGCTCGGTGACCGCATCCACCAGCTCCTCGATGTACGCGTAGTCGGAGGAGCTGAGAGAGAGGAAGGAGACCTCCTCGAAGCCGGTGGCGGCCACGGCCCGCTCCACCGCGGCGATGACTTCCTGCACCGGGCGTTCGCGCACCGGGCGGAACGCGTAGCCGGCATGGCAGAATCGGCAGCCGCGGGTGCATCCCCGCTGGATTTCGATGGCCGCGCGGT
>WGCR01000262.1 GCA_015493675.1 Anaerolineae bacterium | reverse complement strand
TCGCCGGACTGAAACTGGCCATGCAGCCAGGTGATGGCCCTGGCCACCGCGGCCTGGCGCTGCGGGCGGGAGGAGGCGGGAGGCAGGGGGCGAGCAATGGCGCGGGCGGGGAAGAGAAGCGCGATGAGAATTAGAATCGAAAGCAATGGTTTGAAGGGGATGTGTCTGTTCATAATTTGAAAACGGTTTGCAACGGAGAGGATCAACTACGCAGGCCACCATGAGCAAAGGGGCGTCATGCGTAAAACGTCAAACGTAATGTGGTTGTCAGTGAAGAGGAAATCAGGCGAGATGGATGAGGCGGAGGATGGCGTCCATGTCCACCGAGGCTTCGACGATGTCGGCCAGGCGTTCGTAAGCGGCCTGGCGGTGGGCGCGGGCCGAAAGCTGGCTGCCGGGCAGCCAGCCCAGCGACGCCAGCCACTGGCGCCGGAAACCGTCGTTTTCGAAGATGCCGTGCAGGTAAGTTCCCCACACGCTGGCGTCGCTGGAATGCGCCCCGTCGGGCGCATTTTCGGCCCGCGCCCCGCGACGCACGATAGTCCCGAAGGGCTTTGCGCCATCCAGCAGCGTTGTCTCGCCCGTGTGGATCTCGTAACCCGTCACCAGCGTGCCGTCGTTCATCTGCATCAGCGAGCGGGTGGTGCGCTTGTGGCGATTGAACCGCGTGCGGGTGGGCAGCAGCGCCAGGCCCGGGAACGTTCCCGCCTGCGGCCCTTCCAGCCCCTCGGGGTCGATTAGCTCGCGGCCCAGCATCTGATACCCGCCGCACACGCCCGCCACCGCGGCGCCGCGGGCGTGCGCCTGCAGGAACGCGTCCGCCAGGCCCTGCTGCCGCAGCCACAGCAAATCGGCCACCGCGGCCTTGCTGCCGGGCAGGATGACAGCGTTGGGCTGCCCGACTTCCTCGGCCCGGCGCACGAACCGCACCTGCACGCCCGGCTCCGCCAGCAGGGGATCGAACTCATCGAAATTGGAGATGTGGGGCAGGTAGGGAATGACGATGTCGATGGGAGCGCCATCGCCTCCGGGCTGATTGGCCACCCGATCCAGGGGAACCGCGTCCTCGTCGGGCAGATAAAGGTCGGTGATGTAGGGGATGACGCCCAGGGTGGGGACGCCGTAGGCCTTTTCTTTCAGCACGTCGGTGGCATTGCCCAGCAGGCGCACGTCGCCCCGGAACTTGTTGATGAGAAAGCCCTTGATCAGCGCCCGCTCCTCCGGCTCCAGCAGCAGCATGGTGCCCGCCAGAGCCGCAAACACCCCGCCCCGGTCGATATCTCCCACCAGCAGCGAGGCCGCGTTGGCGAAGCGGGCCATGCGCAGATTCACCATATCCCCAGCCTTCAGATTGATCTCCGCCGGACTGCCCGCGCCTTCCAGCACGATGACATCGTAGCGTCCGGCCAGACGCCGGTACGCGGCCTGCACCTCGCGCCAGAGCTGCTGCTTGAGCTGAAACCAGTTGCTGGAATCGATATAGCCAAAAACCTGCCCGTTGAGAATGACCTGGCTGCGATGATCCGCCTCCGGCTTCAGCAGCACCGGATTCATGTCGGTGTGCGGCTCCAGGCCCGCGGCCTCGGCCTGCACGATCTGCGCCCGGCCCATCTCGCCGCCCTCGGGCGTCACCCCCGCGTTGTTGCTCATATTTTGGGCCTTGAAGGGCGCGACCTTGTAGCCGCGGCGGGCCAGAATACGGCAAAACGCGGTGGCCAGCAGGCTCTTGCCCGCGTTGGAATGCGTGCCCAAAATCATCAGGGCAGGGGGAAAAGGTGAAGAGGACATGGACATCAAAACTCAATTCCGGGCTGAGCGGTGACGCCCTGTTCTTTGTACGGATGCTTGATCTCACACATTTCGGTGACCAGATCCGCGTACTCGATAAGCGCCTGCGACGCGTAGCGTCCGGTGATGATGAGGTGCAGCATGGGCGGTTTGTTGGCCTTCAGCCACGCGATAACTTCGGTCTCATCCAGCCACCCGAAATGGATGGTGTACGTGAACTCGTCCAGCAGCAGCACGTCGTAATCGCCATTGAGGATGCGCTCCTGGGCCAGCTCCCAGCCATGACGGGCTCGGCTGGCCGATTCATCGATGTCCCGGCTCTTCCAGGTCCAGCCGTCGCCGGTGACTATCCAGTCGACGCCCATCTTCTTTGCGGCCTTGATCTCGCCATAGCGGGCGTGTTCATTCTTCAGAAACTGGATGACGCCCACGCGCATCCCCCGGCCCCAGGCCCGCATCACGATGCCCAGCGCTGCGGTGGTCTTGCCCTTGCCATTGCCGGTGTTGACGATGACCAGGCCTTTCTTCTTGGATGCCCGGCGTTTCTCTGCGGCTGTTTGCTTGTCTGAAACGGTCATAAAAAAGCCCTCGTCAGAGAAGGACAAGGGCGAAGACGCAAATGCGCCCGACCCCTGTCCGCGCAGGATGTCGGTGACTGATCACGCCGGGCGTTCTGGCTTGAACCGAAGTTCTCACAGTTGCGGGACAGCGCCGGATTTTCACCGGACTTCCCCCGGCATCCACTGGGGACGACAATGTGATCAGACGAAATGATTGGCGACTGCAATCATAGATCAATTTGCGACAACGCGCAAAGCCCGAACATGATGCTGGCCGCCGCACCGGTCGCGCCCACCCGACCATCGAACAGCGCCTCTCGCAGCGATGCGGTCGTCATCAACACCGGCGTCACTTCGGCCAGATCGCCCGCGTCGGGCTCGGCCACCTGGCGCAGGCCCGTGGCCAAAAAATGATGCCCCACGCTCATGCCGCGATTGCCGTCGTCATGGGTGACGGCCAGCAGGCGAAACATCTCTGCCTCGTAACCGGTCTCCTCCAGCAGCTCGCGCCGCGCCGCGGCCAGCGCGTCTTCGCCCGGGTCCATCATGCCGGCCGGAACTTTGAGCACTACCCGACCCGGGCCGTGCTTGTATTCCTCGATGACCACCACCAGCCCATCGGGCCGCACGCCAAAGATCGCCACATAGGAGGGCGCTTCCGCCCGCAGATAATCGGTGACGATGCGGCCATCAGGCAGTTGCACATCCTGCTCATACACCCGCAGCCACGGCGAGCGATCCAGAATGAGACTCTCGCGCAACACCTTCCAGGCGTGAGCGGAGGCGGAAGAATCTGACTTGGTCATGAGATTTCCTCAATAGACGACGCGAGCGACAACGCGCCGATAACGGATGATGGAACGCAGACACATCCGATGCACACAGATTTTTGCAGATTTTCTGTTTTTATCTGTTTTTATCTGCGTCGATCAGTTTTTTCTTCGTTAATCTGCGTTCTATTTGTGGAGTAGGCGGAGGGGAATCAATCACTATCTTCTTCAGGCAGGAAGTGGCGGATGTTCAGGGCCAGACGATGGGCCGCGGCTGGATCGCGCCAGACCAGGCTGCGGATTTGCACCGCGCTCGCGCCCAGGTCCAGACACAACAGCGCGTCGTCCAGGCTTTGCACGCCGCCCGCGGCCACGACGGGCGCATCGAGATTCAGTTCCTGCAACTGTCGCAGCGCCCGCAGGGTGAAGGGGAACGCGACCGGCCCGCTGATGGGCGCTTCAACCCAATCACCCCCCGCCCGCCAGGCCG
>WGCR01000261.1 GCA_015493675.1 Anaerolineae bacterium | reverse complement strand
GGGCCAGAGAGCCGGGTGGGGGTGTTCATGGCGCGTTCGGGGGATGCGCCCATAGCCGTTCTGGGCATCCTCAAGGCCGGTGCGGCCTACGTGCCATTGGACCCCGGCTATCCGTCTGATCGATTGCAGTATATGATCGAGGATGCGGGGCTGGAAATTATCATCAGCGATCCGCCATCCGTCCAACGTCCAGCGTCTGATGAAGACAGGGCGTTTGACGTTTCACGTTTCACTCATCATGTTTTGCGTTTGCTGGATGAAGAAGTCACCTCGCAACCGACCGCGCCCCCGGCCGTCTCGCTCCATCCGGACAATGCGGCCTACGTCATCTACACTTCCGGGAGCACGGGGCGGCCCAAGGGCGTAGTGGTTCCCCACCGCGGGGTCATCAATATCCTGACAGAATTTCATCGGCGGCGGGCGGTGCGTGTAGGCGAGCGCAGCAGTTGGTGGACGAGTCTGAATTTCGACGTTTCGGTGTGGGAGATATTCCTGCCCTTGCTCTTTGGCGGCTCCCTGGTGACGCCGCGAGAGGAGGTGCGCATCGACACGCCCCGGTTCCTGGCGTGGATGGAGGCTCAGCGCATCGAAAGCGCCTATCTGCCGCCCTTCATGGTGCAACCTCTGCTTGATTTCCTGAAAACGGGCCACAAGCTGCCGTTGCGGCGGCTGCTGGTGGGGGTGGAGCCTATCCCCGAGGAGACGCTCATCGCCATCAACCGGCAGTTGACGGACTTGCAGATCATCAATGGTTACGGGCCTACGGAGACCACCATCTGCTGCACGCTGTATCAGGTGCAACCCCAACTGGCATTCCACCGCCAGACGCCCATCGGCAAACCCTACCAGAATGTGCAGATTTACGTGCTGGATGAGCACATGCGGCCGGCGCCGATAGGGGCGCCGGGCGAGGTGTACATTGGCGGCGACGGCGTGGCCCGGGGCTATCTCGACCGCCCCGATCTCACCGCCGAGCGTTTTGTGCCGAATCCATTCGGGGAGGACGACGGTCGATGGGCGACGGACGGTGACGCATCGTCTTCCGTCCATCGACCATCGTCCCGATTGTATCGCACGGGCGACCTGGCCCGGTGGCTGCCCGACGGCAATCTGATGTTCATTGGCCGCGTCGATTTTCAGGTGAAGGTGCGGGGCTTCCGCATCGAGCTGGGTGAAATCGAGACAGCTTTACGCGGACATCCGGGCGTTCAGGATGCGCTGGTCTGGGTATGGGATGACCATGAACTCGGCGAGAAAAGGCTGGCCGCCTACCTCATCGCCCGTGACAGCGCCCGCCCCGCAGTGGCCGACCTGCGCCGTCATCTGGCCGAGCGTCTGCCCGACTACATGATCCCCTCGGCCTTCATCTTTTTGGAATCTTTTCCGCTTTCGCCCAGCGGCAAAATCAACCGCCGCGCCCTGCCTCCTCCCGACTTTGCCGAGCTTCGCTCCCAGCAACCCTATGTCGCCCCCCGGACGTCGCTGGAGCGTCATCTGGCCCTGCGTTTTGCCGAAACTTTGGGCATGGAAAAGGTGGGCATCCACGATAACTTCTTCGAGCTGGGCGGCGATTCCCTGCGCGGCGCTGTGCTCATCAATCGCCTGCAGGATGACTTCAACGAAAAAGCGCCGGTCCGGGCCATCTTTCTGGCTCCCACCGTGGCCAAAATGGCCGCCTATTTGCAAGAATACTTCCCCGCTGCGGTGGATCGTTTCATCGACCGGGAAGCGCCCGCGATGGCGATTTACGAATTCGAGGATGAGATCCTCCTGCCCGGCCAATCTGTGGATGCTGACAGGCTTCGGCAATTCCGGGCCATCATCCCCCATCTTCCCCAACGGGTGGAGGATAAACGGCTTCCCAAAAATCAGCCCGCGGTCTTCATCCTCTCTCCTCCCCGTTCCGGCTCCACCCTGCTGCGGGTGATGCTGGCTGGCCATCCCCGGCTTTTCGCTCCGCCCGAGCTCGATCTTCTCTCTTTCAATACCCTGGGACAGCGCAAAGCCGCGTTTCAGGGGCGATATGAATTCTGGCTGGAGGGCTTGCTGCGCGCGGTCATGGAATTACGCGGGGTGGATGCGGATGAGGCCCGGGCCATCATGGCCGAATACGAGCGCCAGGACCTGTCGGTCAAAGCCTTTTACGGCCTCATGCAATCCTGGCTGGGCGACCGGTTGCTGGTGGACAAAACGCCGGTCTACGCCCTGGAGCCCACTATTCTTCAGCGGATGGAGCGGGATTTTGAGAACGCCCGCTTTATCCATCTCGTGCGTCATCCCTACGCCACCATCTACTCATTCATCGAGGCCAAACTGGATGAACTCTTCTTCCGCTGGCAACACCCCTTCACCCGACGGGATCTGGCCGAACTCATCTGGCTGGCTGCGCATCAGAATATCCTCGACTTCCTGAAGGACGTGCCCGCTGAGCGTCAGGTGCAGCTTCGCTATGAGGCGATGCTGGCCGATCCTGAGACCCACATGCGGCGACTCAGCGACTTTCTGGGCATCGATTACCGCCCTGCCATGATCGATCCGTACAGTGAAGATCGCATGACCACGGGCTTGCAGCCGGGCAAACAGATGGTGGGAGACTACAAATTCTATCTGCGCAAAACCATCGATCCCGCGGCCGCCACGCGTTGGAAGAAATTCCATCGTCACGATTTTCTCAGCGATATCGCTCGGGATATGGCC
>WGCR01000260.1 GCA_015493675.1 Anaerolineae bacterium | reverse complement strand
TCATAAGATGTGATTCTGCTCATTGTTGAGATAAATAAACGCTGTTCCCTTCATTTTATGGAAAGGGAGAAAATTGTCAAAGATCCGATGAATGTTAAGCCATCGTCCCGCCTACAGCCATCCTGGCGGCTCCTCCGGGGGCGGAGGCGGCGCGTTGCGGTAGCTGCGGCGGGGCGCCCGCGGCAGCTCCTCGCCCGCGAGCCAGCGCTGGGCGATGTCGGGCAGATCGGCCAGCGGGGCTTTATAGACACGGGCCTCGGGCAGCGATTCCAAAAACAGCCGTCCGTACCGCTTGCTCACCAGTCGCTTATCCAGCAGCACGGCAATGCCCCGGTCGCTGGTGGAGCGAATCAGCCGCCCAAAGCCCTGACGCAGGTTGAGAATGGCTTCCGGCACGGAAAACTGGTAAAAGGGCGAATCGAAGGTCTCGGAGCGGGCGGAGATGATGGGATCGTTGGGCACGGCAAAGGGCAGCTTGGTGATGATCAGTGCGCTCAGGGCTTCGCCCTGCACATCCACGCCCTCCCAAAAACTGCGCGTTCCCAATATTACAGCCTTGTCCGTCTGGCGGAAGGCGGCGAGAATCTGCTGACGGGAGCCGCCGCGCCCCTGCACGAACAGGGTGACTCCCGCCTCCTCCAACAGCGGGCGGATGGCGTCAGCCGTGCGCAAGAGCTGGGCGTAGGAGGTGAACAGGGCCATCAGCCGTCCCTGCGTGGCCAGACTGAGCTGGATGATAGCTTCCTCCACCCGGGTCTGGTAATCGGGCTTGTTGGGCTCGGGCATGTCGGAGGGGAGAAAAACCAGCGCGTTCTTCTTGTAGTCAAAGGGGCTGTCCAAAGCCAGCTCCTCCACGTCAACGGCGTTGAGCCTGTTGCGGATATAATCGAAGCTGTTGGCCGTGCGCAGCGTGGCTGAGGTGAGGATAACCGTGTCCTTTGCCCGGAAGATATTCTCCTCGATGATGCCGCCCACGTGCAGCGGCGCCCGGTTCAGCGTAAGGCCGCCGGTGAATTTGGAGCGCCGCACCCAGTAGATGGCGTTTTCATCCGGCTCCAGAGTGAATTCATGGACGATTTTATGGGCCAGGGTCATGGATTCCTGCACGCCGCCCAGTTGGGCCTCCAACTCCTCTCGTTCAGGGATATTGTAATTATTCAGATTTTTGAGCACGCTGATCAGATGATCGAGATCGCTGTTGAACGCAGCCAGCGCGTAGCCCAGATTGTCCCATAAAATTTCGACATCCACCCATGCCGGCTGCACCCGCACGCTCTTGGTGATGCGTAGTCGCAGATCGTAAGTGCTGTTATCGTACTGACGCCCGAAATGCTGCATCAGAAAACGATCCAGCGCGTCGATATAGTCGGCCATCAGCATATCCAGCTGAGGGATGGCCGCAATGAGTTTGCGCGCGTAATCGCTAATTTTATCCACTTTCTCACGGGGGACGCCGGCATTGCGGATGGCGGTCTGCACGTCGGAAAGCAGCCCCATCGCCTGCTGCGCTCCGCCCATGGGGGCCAGCTCCCGTAGCTGCGATGTGAAACGCTCGTGATCGAGTTGGTCTGTCAAAGCATTGGTGGCTGCGCCCTCCAGGTGATGCGCCTCATCCACCACCAGATGCTGATAATCGGGCAGCACACCGCCTTCGGTGGCGATATCGGCCAGCAGCAACGCGTGGTTGGCGATGATGAGATGAGCGGCCTCGGCCTTGTTGCGGGCCTTGTAAAAAAAACAGGGCTGGGGCGATTCCATGCCGCACAGGCCCGAAGAGCAGGTGTGGGGGTCGGAGCAGACTCGCTGCCACACCGCCCACTCCTTGGCGTTGACCAGGGTGAGCTCGCTGACATCGCCCGTTTCGGTGATGGGCAGCCACAGCAGGATGCGGGCCAGCACGCTCACCTCCACCGGCGTCAAATCCCCGCGCGTCATCAGCTTTTGCAGTCGCCGCGGGCACAAATAGTTGCTGCGCCCCTTCATCACCGTGGCCTTGAAGTCGAAAGGGAGAATATGATGCAGATCGGGCAGGTCTTTGTGATAGAGCTGATCCTGCAAATTGATGGTATTGCTGGAAACCACCACCCGCTGGCCCGTATTCACCGCCCAGGCCAAAGCCGGGATGAGGTAGGCGATGGATTTGCCCGTGCCTGTGCCCGCCTCGATGAGAAGGTGGCGGCCGCGGTTGAACGCAGCGGCCACGACTCGCAGCATGGCCACCTGTGGCTCCCGATATTCATAATGCTCGAAATACGCGTCGAAAGGCCCGCCCGGCTCCAGCAGCGCAGCCAGAGCGCCCACATCCAGCGGTTGGGGATATTCCACCGGCTCCAGGGGGTGTTCCCGCTGGAATAACGGGCCCCGATCCAGGGCGGTCTTCTGCACCCCCGCCTTGCTCTTGCCCCAGTCCATGGCCAGCGCCCGCTGCGCGTCCTCGAAAACCATCACCAGAGGCCAATCTACGGTTTGGCCCATGCGCACGATCTGATCCAGCGTCTTGGGCGGGACATCCAGCAGCTTCTGGCGCATGGCCTCGAAGATGTGCATGGTGGCTTCGGCGTCGTCATAGGCCCGATGCGCGTTTTCCAGACTCACGCCCAGATGCTCGGCGATGCGCCCCAGTTTATAGCTGGGCAGGCCGGGCAAGGTGATGAGCGCCAGTTCAAAGGTGTCCAGCAGGGGATTGAAATTGTA
>WGCR01000259.1 GCA_015493675.1 Anaerolineae bacterium | reverse complement strand
TCGGCGGCCTGATTTTAGGTCTTATCGAAGGTATCGTACCGGCGTTTATGAAAACAACCTGGGTGCCCGTGATCGAGTATGTGCTGTTCGTCTTGATCCTGCTGGTGCGCCCGCAAGGCATTTTGGGGGCGAAAGAATGAAAAAGTTATTCAAACCCGGATTGCTCATTCCTGTTGCGCTCATTGTCGTGTTGGCGATATGGCCGCTGCTCAGCAGCAATCGCGCCAGCACCCGTGAGGCGATGTTTACGCTCATCATGTCCATGGCGCTGGCGTCCAGCCTGAACATCATCCTGGGCTACACCGGCTATGTCAGCTTCGGGCATATCGTCTTCTTCGGCATCGGCGGCTACGCTGGCTTCTGGGCGATCACCGTCCTGGGATGGCATATTTTACCGGCGGCGCTGCTGGGCGGATTGATTGCGGCCCTCATCGCCTGGCTGCTGGGCCTGGCGGTGCTGCGCCTGCGAGGCGCTTATTTTGCGCTGGCCACCATTGGCATCCTGGAAGCGATGAAGGCGCTGGTGGTGAATCTGGATTTCCTGGGCGGCCCGGTGGGCATGGAGATGCACTTCTCCGAGTACAAGCGCTACGGCGGGCCCATGGAATCCCTGTGGATGGTGTACTGGAGCATGGTTGGCCTGGCCATTTTGGTGGTCGTCGTCAGCTATTTTGTGAAGACGTCGAAATTCGGCCTGGGGTTGATGGCCATCCGCGAGGATGAGGATGCGGCTGAGGTCATGGGCGTGGTGACGCCCCGGGCCAAGACCTGGGCCTATGTGCTCTCCGCAGTGTTCCCCGGCATCATCGGCGTGCTGTTCTTCTTCAAGAATGGCAACATCGAGCCTGGCGACGCCTTCCGCCTGCATTTTTCTATCGAGTGGATCGTGATGATCATGCTGGGCGGCGCCGGAACGGTGCTGGGCCCGGTGTTGGGCGGCGGCCTCTATCAATGGCTGCGCAAGACGCTGCTCACCTCGCCCGTCTTCAAAGATTACCAACTGGTGGTGGCGGGCGTCATGCTGCTGCTCATCGTCCTCTTTGTCCCCACCGGCCTGATCGGCTGGCTTCGGGCCCGATCGGCGAAGCTACGGAGGATATTCGAATGAAAATCCTGGAAATCAAGCATGTCACCAAACGCTTTGGCGGTCTCACCGCGGTAAACAATGTCACTTTCGATCTGGAAGAGGGCGAGATTCTGGGACTCATCGGCCCCAACGGCGCCGGCAAAACCACGCTGTTCAATTGCATCAACGGCGTTTACAAGCCCACCGAGGGCCATGTCATTTTCAAAGGCGAGGACATCACCGGCTTGCCCACCTACAAATCGGCGCACATCGGGCTTTCACGCACACATCAGATTGTGCGCCCGCTGAACGAGCTGACGGTGCTGGAAAACGCGATGGTGGGGGCCTGCTACGGTCGCGAGAACATGAAGCTGGGCGACGCCCGCAAGACGGCCCTGGAGATGCTGGAATTCGTGGGCATGGCGGAAAAAGCCGAAGTCCTGGCAGGCACGCTGAACGTGGCCCAGAAAAAACGTCTGGAGATGGCGCGGGCGCTTTCGGCCAAGCCCTATCTGCTGCTGTTGGATGAGGTGTTGGCGGGCCTGAACACCGCCGAAGTCACTCACATGCTGGACACCATCCGCAAAATTCGGGAGCAGGGCGTCACCATCATCATGATCGAACACATCATGCACGCCGTGATGAGCCTTTCCAACCGGCTCATCGTGCTGAATTACGGCTCGCTCATCGCCGAAGGCTCGCCCGAGGAGGTCTCGCAGAATCCCGAGGTCATCGAAGCTTACCTGGGCGATCCCGATCTCGCCGCACGTTTACTTGAGGAGGATAAAGCATAATGGCTCTATTGGAAGTGCGCAACGTCACCTCAGGCTACGGCGATCTGCAGATTCTGTGGGGGGCCAGTCTCGGGCTGGAGGAGGGGCAGCTCACCACCCTGGTGGGGGCCAACGGCTCCGGCAAGACCACACTCCTGCGCACCATCGTGGGGCAGATCAAGCCCTGGGATGGACAGGTGATCTTTCAGGGCAAGGATGTGAGCAAGCTGCCTCCCTACACCAAGGCCGATATGGGCTTGATCATGGTTCCGGAAGGTCGCCAGCTTTTCACCGATATGACTGTACGCGAAAATCTGGAGATGGGGGCCACGCCCAAGCGGGCCCGAGCTCATATCGCCCAAAACCTGGAAAAGGTCTTCGTT
>WGCR01000258.1 GCA_015493675.1 Anaerolineae bacterium | reverse complement strand
GCTGGCCGTCCGCCTCCGCGTCCACGCACGAACCCAGATACAGGTCGGCCGTGATGACGTGGCTCGGGCCGCCGCTGGCGGTCAGCGTGGCGAAGCTGTCGGGCAGGTCGCCCCAGTCGTAGTCCACTTGAGGCCTGAAACCAAAATCGTAACTATGGTCATTGTCACCACTGGAGCTGGTGGTAAAGACTGTACCTGCCTGACTTGAAGAGCCAACAGAAGAATCACCATCACTGTCGTTCAGGTCGGCGTTGGCTCCTTCGCCGCTATTCAGCGTGGTGGGGGCGCTGTTGGCGCCACAGGCGTCGGTGATGGCAGTCTGAGTGTAATCCACCAAAATGCGACAGGAAGTGTTGCGAGGAATGATGTGCAGGCTGCTGTCCCAGGTAGCGGTGGGGAAGTTGCTGAGACTGGCGTCGCCATCCTTGAAGAAGTAGTTGCCGTTGGCGTCGGTAGTTGTGGTGGCCGATACATCATCTGGGCTGCCGAAGCCATCGCCGTTGATGTCGCATTCCAGGATGACGCTGGCGCCGTCGACCGCAGGGGTTGTTTCATCGGGGTCCTGTACGCCGTTCCCGGCATGGGCGCCGGCGCCGGTGTCGCACCACAGACGGTTGCCGATCTCAAGCGGGGCAGGGTCGGTGAGCAACTCCACATCGCCCACGCCGTTGGCCTTACCAAAGCCAGAACCTCTGCTACTATCGGCATACTGAGGATATGTGGGATCAAGCTGGATATATTGATGAACTTCGCCGTCAGCGAGATTGTACCATTCGTAGCCATCATTATTCCAGTTATCTTGATACGACGCACCATGTGTGCCATCGTAGGGATCATCCATGGCATCAATCAGATGGCCGCTTCCCTGAAGAATAGCCAGAGCGCCTTCACTGTATTCAGGGCTTCTATCACCACCGGAGTCGTAGAAAAACTCGCCGCCACCGGCCACGCCTGTACCATCAGTGGTGTTGAAATTGGCAGGACAACCACTCGCCCCTTCCAACACCCAAGCGCCACCAACGGAGCAGACTTTCAACAGTTCCCCCTGAACGTGTGAACGGTACAAGGTGGTGTCTCCAGAGATGGCCTTGTAGTTGGAGTTACCGGTCTGATGTCCCCACCGATCAATAAAGCCCAGGAACATAGATCCGTCTGCCCCAAATTCGATGTCACTGAGAATCGGTTGCGGATATTCTTGTCCATACCCGGTCAGTGCACTATCAGAAGGCCAGGAGTCATACCAGGGCTTGAAGACATAATTGTCATGATCACTGTCAAGCCTACGCTGGTAATCCAAGTCGAAAGTCAATTCGGTTGTCAGCGTCGTGGGATTGGCAGGGTCAAATGAGAAGATATAGGCGTCGAGATTGTCGTCATTCTGACTGGTTAAAGCATCGCACACGGCGCCCAGATACCCTTTGCCCTGATAGAACTTGAGGCCCCAGGGGCGCATCTCTCCGCCAGTACAGCTTGGGAAATTGGGGGTATATTGAGTGACGGTTCCTGGTAACGTTGCACCGCTGACATCGACTTTAATTAGAGTCTTTTGATTCAAATTCACAGCCCAAAGATAGTTGCCATCCTCAGACATCTCGATGTCACCATAGCCAACTTTGCCAACCTTGGCAAACGCGTCCATATCCCAGTTGGGAACATCGCTGTCGTCCGAGATGCAGTTGTCCCTGTCGGTTCCCGAGAGGGTGGTGCAATCAGACGCAACTACGCGAGTCACCGACCCCAAATCAACTCCCGACACACCCTGCAAGTTGAAATGAGAGAGGGTGGGAGGGGATGCCGTGTAGTCGAGCACGTAAATGGCGTCCAGGCCATTCGCCACACCAGAATGCCGTTTCAACATCGCTGCCAAGAAAAGGCGTTTCCGCTCTTTTTGGTACGCCTCGCCCCAGGTGGCTCCAATATCCTGGAACACTGCGGTGACATTGGCAGCGCTTCCCCAGTCGGGGCTATTATCTTCCTGCCCATATTTGCCATTATTCGTATAAGCAAAAGTGAAATGAGCAACATCGCCATTTGTGTCGGGATCCCCGTTTTCATGACGAGGAGCGGCTATGTCGGGATTATCGGTGCTGCTGTAATCGCCCGGATAGTGAATGCCGAAATCAACGGAGCAATCGCTGGCGCTCACGAACTGCACCGAGGTGGGCGAGTCCGTTCCGTTGAAGCTTTCGGCCAATCCATCGGGCACGGTGAACTCGACTCGCACCGGATAGGCCGCGGGCGTGATAGCCCAGGTGCCGTCGGAATCAGTGGTGTAAGTGGATGAAGCGCCGTTGGCGTCGATGACGGTGACGAGCACGCCGCCCACGCCTGGCTCGTTGCTATCCTTGACGCCATAGATATTGAGCGATGCGCCGTTGACCGGCAGCTCGCGAAAGACTGTGCCCCCCACGTCGCCCGTGTTACAGGTGGCGTGGGGCGAGTTTGGGGTTTGAAGGCCGGTTTGCGTGGCTGGCGCTGCGAAGCTGTTGTGGACGCCGCCCGCCAACAAAAAAACAGCCAATGCCAGTGAAACTCCTAGAATCAAATAGATACTCTTCCTCATCAGAAAACTCCTAAAATTCAAAAAGAAAAAAGACGGTAATTATAAACCTACCCTTTCATAGCAAGGCAAAAATCACGAAGACACGAAGGCGCAAAGACGCGAAGGGGAAAATAGAAGGTTTTCTTCGTGTCTTTGAAAAACTTCGAGCCTTCGTGGCAAAACATTGTGTGGGATACCTGTATAGTTACAAAAGACGAAACATTACTTCTTTGGCAGGTTCAACGGATTCCATCCCGGGCGTCCCAGTGGAGACCCGGCGAACTGGGTCAACCTGCCTTTGTGCAAAATGGCCGGACGATGATAATCGCCGTGACGTTTGCCCCAGAATAATGATTCATGCTCTCTCATATGCTTCCTCCTTGTTGGAAGTGAACTTGGCTCAGCAGGAATTCGAGGAGGTTCCTGGAGGCCCGCCAGCAGTCACCCTCTGAAATCCAAAAGAGCCATGAACTTTGGCTTTCCTGAAAAAATCTTCACTGCGGAGATACGGCATGTACGGAGAAATAAAAGGAGGCTGTTTAGAGATGAAATTCTCTGTGACCCGCCATGATTTTCTCTGTGTTCTCCATGTCTCAGTGGTGAATAACCTTGCAGGAAAGCCAACTCTTGATAATGAAATGGGTTGAATAAAACTCTATCATATTATAC
>WGCR01000257.1 GCA_015493675.1 Anaerolineae bacterium | reverse complement strand
GGAAGACCTCGTCGGCATGTTCCTTGATGAGGCCTGATTCGACTTCCAGGAAGCCGGCGATATCCTCGATTTCCTGGGGGGAAGGCGGCCAGTTGGCGGGGGCGATGCCGCCAACGATGAGCATGCCCTTGATTTCGACGCCCACGCGGATGAGGCCGCGGGCGCAGAGCAGGCCCAGATGGCTGCGCTCAAAACTGGGTTGCAAGCGGGGATCGCCCGCCATGGTCACCCAGTGCTCCAGGCAGCGCTGGTGAGCTTTGGGCGAAGATTCGGCTGCGGTGAAGAGGCCGCAAGCGTTGCTGGGCTGGGTGATAGGCGTGCCCGTCATATCTGTGACGATCATCATTACGCCCAGCAACTCGGCGTACGTATCCTGGATCATCTGCACGCATTCCAGCGGAAAGACGCGACGGGCCTCGTTGTCGACGTCGGCGGGGTGAGGCGCATCGCCCGAACTCGCAGCCTGCGCCCGATTGACATTCTGTTTCCACAGCCACACCTCGATCTGCTCACGGGGAAAGCGCCACTGATTCCCCACCTTGACGGCCGGGATGCGCCCACTGTCCGCCATGCGATAAATGGTGGTGCGATCAACCTTGAGAATTTCCTGCAACTGCTTGGTGGTCAGCAATACTTCTGCCATGAAATCATCTCCCATGAAGATGTCGGGGGTGCGTGTGGGTGCACTCATCATATCATACAATGCATCTGCATTACATGACCTGGATCATATTTCGGTCAGTTTAAGTGCAACAAGTGAATATATTTCTGCCATGTTGCATTAGTTGCGCACTAGTGCACTTTTACGCCCTGATTCCAGATAGACTGATGGCCTCACCGCAAATCTGACCAGAAAAGGCATACGTTAGCAGTTGCCATAAATCAAAATAGACGAAGCCAGACGAACGAAATTCCTGAAATGTTCGTCTGGCTTCGTCTATTTTTCCCCTCGGCGGCGTCAAGACGCCAGGATAAAAGACTCGGTTTTAGAATTCTTCTTCCACCAGGATCATCTGGCCCGATGCATCTGGCTGATAACGCATGCGCCCCTGGGGCACATGGCTGTCGATAACCAGTTGCCCGCTATCCATGGCCTCCCATATCGCCTGGAAGGGCGCCGCGCCCGGAACCCACTTTTCGGCGATGACCACGCCATGCCCGGGCAAGATAGTGAATGCAATCTGGCGGGGATCATCAGGGTTAAGCAGGCATTGCGCCCGGGAGAACGCGTCGCGTACGCCCTTGGCCTGGGCTTCGGTGGCGCAAGAGACGATGAAGTCGAAGTATTCGGGGTTGAGCGGCGCGTATTCCACCAGTGCCGGATCGAAAGATTTGACGCCGCGATGTCCGTGCAGCTTGGAGCGCACCACCGGAACCTCCGCCTCGAAATCCCATTCGGGCGGGGCGATGGTGAGACGCGGCAGAGGCGTATCCATGTCCATCATCTCCACCGCTTCGGAGGAAGGGGGATCGTTGCGCTTGCCCTCGACATGCCGCACGATGGCGCCGGCCCGGCCCGGACGCACGCCCACGATGATTGCCAGATCATCTTCGGTGATATTGTCCTTGTCCACCGGGCGGGCGCTGCCGGTGATGGTGGCAATCAACCCTTCGACCCGCGGCTCCCAGGTGCCAAAACAGCCTTCGCTGTATTGATTGGCCACGGCATCCTGCACCGCGGGCACCCGCACCAGATCATTGATCCGCACCATTTCGGTGAAGAAGTTGCGCTTGCCCAGCTCCAGCGCCGCGAAGCGCATGGCCTTGGGCGCGGGCCAGGACGCCCACTCCTGATAAGGAATTGGTTCGCCGACTACCTGATGATCAGTCACCTCGCGGGTGCTGATGGTGGTTGTCAGCCGCAGGGCGATGTCGTGATAGAAAAGCGTGGCATCATTCCGATTGACGCTTTTGGGAAAGGCTCCCACCAAATCGAAGTGATAGACGTAGTCGGGATGATCATCGCCCACCACCAGCAGGATGCGTAGTCCCATGGCCTGAGACTGGACGATGCGCTCCAGCGCCAGAATTGGCCCGCCGCGGCGTCCCTGCTCGAAAAGAACGTGATACGCTTCGGGCGCCATCCCGGGGAAATGATAGTCAGCGGGATCGGGCGGCTCTTTCTCCAGCACTTTTTCCAGATAATCGAGGTCTGCCTGCAAGCGCTCGGGCGTGACATGCACCAGCGTATACACATTGGTTTTTTTTCTGAGCTTGAACCGTCGCCGGGCCGTCAACACCATGGATTGGCGCCAGTTCAGAGGGACGCCATATTCTGCAGTGGTCAGCAGGATGTCAGTTTGATCGGTGGGAGTATCCTGGACATCGTGCCCCAGCAACCGGAAACTTTGCAAAATGCCGCGCGCCGTTTCTTCAAGAACTGGATCCATCGGGCCAGGGGCGAAGGTGACTTTCAGTTGCTTCAACCCGGAGTGCAGGTTTTTATTCAAATTTAGGGTGATAGGAAGCGAATCGGCCATGAATCGTCTCTTTTTGGAATAATTGTGAGTCGGTTAGATATTAAAACACCGGGGGCGCAACGATGACGCGCTGCGCTCCCGGGATTATACCAGATTATCCGGCGTCCGGCGGGATGATCTGGTAGCTGTGGGTGATGTCTGCGGTTTTCCTTAACATGGCGGAGGCGGAGCAGAATTTCTCCTCAGAAAGCTGGATCGCACGCTCAACCTTCTCCTGTTTCAGATCGCCCTTGACAATGTATTCGATGTGGATTTTAGTGTAAACCTTGGGATGTTCACTGGCGCGTTCGCCCGTGACATTGACGATGACATCCTCGACAGGCTGGCGCTGTTTCTGCAGGATCAGCACGACATCCACCGCGGTGCAGCCAGCCAGGCCATGCAGCAGTAGATCCATGGCGCCCACGCCTTCCTTGCGCTTGCCGTCGATGATAAAACTGTATCCCTCGGGCGTCGTGGCCTCGAATTTCATTCCGTCGATCCAATTGACAGTTGCCTGTGGCATACAAAAACTCCTTTTGACGATGTTGTGTGTGGTTATTTGGTCAGCACTATCTGTGCGTTGATATTTTCGGTGTCGATGGCAATGAGCCTTGCGCCAAATCCGACGAAAAGATCAGCCATTTCGGGCGGGGCGATGAAGTGGGTCTGCATCAACGCCACTTTTTCCAGGATGGCGATGACCTTGGCGCCGGCGGTGCGCAGGTCCGGCTCCTCGATGACCAGTCGCCCGCCCGGTTGCAACACCCGCACCAACTCTCTGGCGGCCAGTTCCTGTTGTGCGAAATGATGAAATGCATCGACAATGAGGATGCGGGGAATGCTGTCGGTGGCAAAAGGAAGCTGCTCGGCCAGCGCCCGCACGCCGGGCAACGCCTTCTCCCGAGCGGATTTCAGCATCGAGGGCGAGGGGTCCACCACGATGGTCGTGACGCCCGCTGGGGCCAGGTGCTGCGCTACGCGCCCGGTGCCCCCGCCGATGTCCAGCAGCAGATCGCCCGGCCGCGCTTCCAGATGCTGCAACAGCAGATCGTGGCGCATGGACCCAAATATCTTGTCATAAAAAGGGGCGATGAGATTGAAGTGGCCGTGACGGTTGCGGATTTTCATGAAATTATTTTTGGAGCAGACGCCATGTGCGGCGGCGCGCCGATAAGGAATGAAAATGAGGGCACGGATTTGCACGGCCTTCGGCCACAGATTTTGATGAATTATCCGCGTTCATCCGCGTTCGTCCGCGTCCTGTTTACGAAGCCAGGCTCCGGTTTATAGCGAGCACACCGCATCGGGATCATTGCGGGGCTCGGGCAATTTCCAGATGCCGAGGATGAAGGCGAGTAATGCCACGCCCGCAGCAATGGCGAACAGAAAATGATAAGAGAACCAGTGGGCGAGAAGTCCGATGATCAGGGGCGCGAAGGCGATGGGAAGAAGGGCCGTGTTGCGCAGCGCCACGCATACGGGGCGAGTCGCCTCATCCGCCATTTCCAGGATGATGTTGGCGAAGCCCACGCTGGAGCCACTGATGGCGCTGCCCAGCAGGATGAAGACCCCGCCGTAAAGCCATCCCTGTGACGCGGGCGTCAGCCAGGCCAGAAACGTCGCCAGCATGGCCACGAACGCAATGCCGGCGATCACACTGCGATTGCCGTGATGATCTGAAAGCCAGGCCCAGAGCACATTGGAGATGGCTGCTCCGCCCATCTGCAGGGAGAGGTAGATGCCAACCGTGCCCAGGGGTATGCCCAGATCCTGTTTGGCGTGCACCACGAAAAAGGGGGCGATGGCCAGGTTCAGCATGATCAGCGATTGCACCACCAGCAGCCATTGCAAACTGCGGCTGCTCTTGAACAGCATCACCGCGGTTCCCCAGATGGCGTTACGATGTTTGAGCACCCGGCGTTCGGGCGTGGGCGGCTCTTTGATGAGCGCAAAGCCGATGAGGGCGATAGCCAGCGTAACGGAGCTGGCTCCCAGGATGATCGCAAAGTTGACTGGGAAGGGAAATCGCACCGGGTCTCCCAACACCATTTTGACGAAATAGCCCGCCAACACGGCCAGCGTGTAGCCGATCAATTGTTTCGAGCCGGCAAAACGCCCGCGGCGTCGGGCGGGGATGGCCCGGGCGAAAATATCGGCGTAAACAACCGAGCCCATGCCTCCCAGAAAGGAGAATGCCCCGAACAGCGACAGCAGGGCGATGAGCACCAGCGTGGGATTGCTGAGGCCATAGGCGTAAACCATCCACGCCAGCAAGCCAAAAGAAAGGAAGCGGAAGGTGATGATGCCCAGCAGCAGGGGCTTGCGCCGTTTCAGCCCATCAACGATGTAGGCGGTGTAAAGTTGGGGGATGACCTGCCCGATGCTTTGCAGGGTGGCCATCAGGCCCACCGCGCTGGCTGCGGGCGTCAGCGCCGCCACCAGGCTGGGAAGAACCGTGTGAATGCTGGACAGCGCTGCTGACGCCTGGAAGAAAACGCCGTGGATCAGACCGGCGATGAAATTACGGCGGTAGTGGGGAGGAAATTGTTCTGGTGCGGGCGATGGCGGCATGATGGAGGAGGCGGTCAGTGACTGTGAACGCGTTTGGGGTTATGTTTGACCTGTCCTGTTTTCACTTCTTCCAGCAGATCATCGATATTCTTGTGATCCGTCAGCGCCACCTGGATGCCCATGTTTTGCAGGCGCTGCACCGCAGACTGGCCCATGCCGCCGCCGATGAGATATTGGCAGTCGGCGATATAGTCGAATTTTGCGGCGTGGGCGGGATTGCCTCCCATGCCCAAACCGCGTCCCTGTCCATGGCCGTGGTCATGGTGGCTGTGGTCGTGGTGGTGATGATGCTCGTCACCACCGGCGTCGGGCATCTCGCGTAATTCCTGATGGATCAGCTCGCCATTTTCCAGCGTGACGACGAGAAACGCCCGGGCCTGTCCGAAATGTCGGAAGATGGTTTTGCCATCACTGGTGGGGATTGCAATTTTGATTGGCATAATGATTATTTGAATTGAGTAGAGAGTGGGGATGATGCCGGCGGCGAAAGGAACAAAGAAACAGCTACGCTGCTCCTCGCTGCGTAGCTGTCCTGATGGCACCCTCGGAGGGATTCGAACCCCCAACCCACAGTTCCGAAGACTGTTGCTCTGGCCATTGAGCTACGAGGGCGCGGATTAAGCCGGTGCGTTGAAAAGTATAGAGAGTGGCGGCGCTGGTGTCAAGTTCGACGCTGCCGCTGCAAGAGCGTGTCATCTCCTTTTGGGGCTGGATGCCACAGAGGTGGGGTGTTAAAATGATGTAGTGAGCAAGATTGGCTATACTGAAAAAACCTTCACCACAGAGGCACAGAGTGCACGGAGGAAGAAAAAGGCGAGGTTTGGAGATGAATTTCTCTGTGAACTGCTACTATTTTCTCTGTGTCCTCCGTGTCTCTGTGGTGGAATAACCTTTTTTCAGTGAAGCCAAGATTGTCCCGTTTTTCCACGTTCGTCAATTTTATCCCCCCCCCCGCTTGTTTCGGAGCGGGGGGGGGATAAGGAAGCCTGAACAGTAGGCCGCTTGTCTGTCTGTGCAGACAGGCTAATTTGCGCCCGAAAATGTCCTCGCAGGAGGACATGCGGTGGAACGCCCTCAGAACCGAATTCTATTCGGCCAGGGCGCCCCAATTTGGGAATGCCCCCGACGATTACTAAACAATTGACTTACAAGGTGAGATAGCATAAAATGAGTGAGCCTTGGCGGGCATTGATAGTATTTAGCAGTCATCCATCCTCTTCTATCACTCACTCATTGTACAAAGGAGAAATAATCATGACTCTCACAGCGCCGAACACCCCCAGCAG
>WGCR01000256.1 GCA_015493675.1 Anaerolineae bacterium | reverse complement strand
CCTTGAGATAGCAAAAAGGGTGGACTTTCTCACGATACATTCATCTTATCCCCTCCCAACACAAAAAAGAATACCCGATCGGGTAGCGACCGGGTATCAAAAGGGTAATTGCATCATAACCTCAAATCAATCCCCGCCGGATGGCCAGGGCCACGGCCTGGGTGCGGTTGGCCACTCCCAGCGTCTCCAGCAGCTCCTGCACCTTTTTCTTGACCGTGGCCTCGCTGTAGTGCATCTGTCGTGCGATTTCGCGATTGGTGAGCCCGTCCGCCATATAACTCAGCAACGCCTGGTCTTCGGCGCTGACGCCCAAGTCTTCAGCGGCCTTCTGCATGGCCAGGGATTGAAAGCGAGTGAGGACGCGGTCCATCAGTTCGGGGCTGAGCAAGCGCTTTCCGGCATACACCTGTCGGATGGCGGAGGGCAGCTCCTCCAGCGACACGTCCTTGAGCAAGTAAGCATGTGCGCCCGCTTCCAGCGCCCCATACAAATACTCGTCATCGTCGTAGGTGGTGAGGATGATGATTTTGCATGAAGGATAGCGACGATGGAGGTCGCGGGCGATGCGGATGCCGTCATAAGCGCCCAGACGCACGTCCAGCAGGATGACGTCGGGATGCCGGGCCTCGATCTGGGCTTCTACAGCCGCGGGTGAATCAGCCTCTCCCACGACCCGGATATCGGGATACGCGCCCAACAGGCTGCGCACGCCCTGGCGCACAATGGGATGATCGTCAACGATGAGCACGCGAATAGGTGGAGTCATAAGGAAGTGGAAGCGGCAGAGGGAGTGGTGGGGATGGAAACGATCACTTCGGAGCCCTGGCCAGGATGGGATTGGATGTGGATGGACGCGCCCACAGCCGTGGCCCGCTCCCTCATGCTGGTCAATCCCAAATGCCGACGTTCGCTGGTCGCGGCCGGGTTGGTCTCGAATCCGCGCCCATTGTCCCGAATGGCGAGCGTCACCTGGCCCGGCTCGAATCCAATGTGGATTTCGATAGCCGTGGCCTGGGCGTGTTTATGGATGTTGTTCAGGGCTTCCTGGGTGATGCGGAACAGCGCCAGTTCCTGGTCGGTGGGCAGTCGATAGGGCTTGCCCATCACGTCAAACTGGATAGGCGTGTGAAAATGGGCCTCCTGCTCCTGAGCTAATCCGCGCAGAGCCGTGACCAGCCCGTTTGATTCCAGCAAAGGGGGATGAAGATCGTAGATGACGCGGCGCATCTCATCCTTGACCTCTTTCAGCACGCCCTGGGCCGCCTCCAGGTGCTCTTTTGCAGGATGATCGTCATCCAGGCGGACGCGCGCGGCCTGGATTTCGAACATGGCGCCCATCAGCCACTGGCTCACGCCGTCATGGATATCGTCGGCGATGCGTTTCCGCTCCTCCTCTTGCACCTGCACGTTGCGCCGCAGCACCTGTTGCAACTCGCGTGCGTAGGCCGTGCGCTCGGCGCTGACCGATTCCAGCTCGCGGTTGCGGCGTTGCAGCTTTTCGGCCATGAGGTTGAATTCGCGGGCCAGATCGCCGATCTCGTCCCGCTGTTGCACGTCGATGCGCACGTCGAGATCGCCCCGGCCCAGGCGACGGGCGCTTTCGGCCAGGGTGACGAGGGGAGTGGTGAGGTAGCGAGAGAACCAGAAGAGAAAGAATACGCCCAGAAGAAAGGCGGCCAGGGTGCTGGCAATGAGAATGAAGCTGGATCGGTCGTGCGCGCGCTGGCTGGCCTCAACCGTCGCGTTCATCTCCGTCAGCACGGCGTCGCTCAGGGTCTGCAAATCGCTCTGGACCTGTTGCAGCGTGGTCATCAGCGTGGTCTGAATGCGACTTCGATCCTCCTGGGAAAGGGGAGGCGCAACTGGATCGAGCAAACGGCGGGTTTCCTCCCGGGCTAGTCCCCAATGCACCAGCGCCTGATGGAAGGGCTTTTGCTCTCCCGGCTCGCCATACAACGCCCGGGCTTCGGCGAATTGGGCGTCCAGCAGATCTGCCTGGGTTTGAAATCGGTCGAACAGGGCGCTGCTGGCCGTGAGGGGCGGCTGCTCGGTGAGCAACAATTGAATCTGGCCCAAGCTCACTTGCATGGCCCGGGTGATGGCCAGCTCCCGCCCCGCTTCGGCCAGATGACGATTGGCCGCGACCATGATGTCTGTGGCCTTGAGGCTGACGCCCAGCAGGATCAACAGCGCCACCAGTCCGGGCGTGAGGCCAATGATGAGCTTGGCGCGCAGGGTGTTCAGCGCCCGTTCCGGTCGCGGCTTCGAGGCGGTGGGATCGAAAGAAGGAGTCGTCATGGGGACATTATAGCAGATGATTCACCAGCGACTTGCTCCCATTGCGCTGTCTTCATGCCGCTCGGGGCAGATGCACCACCAGCGTAGCCCCCGCGCCTTCAGTGGATTCCGCCCACACTTGGCCTCTGTGCTGGGTCACAATCTCCTTGACCAGGGACAGGCCCAGGCCGCTGCCCGTGCGGTCGCGGGCTTTATCCACCCGGTAGAAGCGGTCGAAGATGTGGGGCAGGTCTTGGGCGGGGATGCCAACGCCGGTATCCTGCACGCGAATCTCTACATCATCCGCGACGGCGCGGGCTTGTACTGCCACCCGACCGCCCGCGGGGGTGTATTTGATGGCGTTATCCAGCAGATTGCGCAGGATGATCTGGCAGTCCTGTTCGGCCAGGCGCGCGGGCGGCAGCGACTCGGGGATGTCGGTCGTCAGGGTCAGGCCTGCACGTTGGGCCAGGGGCTGCATCAGATCGCCCACCTTGCGCAAACAGGGGGCGATGTCCAGAGCTTCCTCGTCCGGGCGAGGCGAGGATTGCGCCCGGTCCAGGTCCAACAATTGTTGGAGCAAATTCCCCAGATTCTCTGATTCCTGGCGGATCTCGCGGATGTAGCGCTCCCGCCGGGCGTCGTCGGCTGAGGTCATTTGCAGCAACTCCGCTCGTAGCTGGATGGCTGTGACGGGGCTGCGCAGTTCGTGGGAGGCGTTGGCCACGAAGGCCCGTTCCCGGGCCAGCAACTGGCTGATCTCCTCGGCCATGTGGTCAAAGGCCGCAGCCAGATCGCCCAGTTCATCTTTCCGATCCATCTCCAGTCGCACGCTGAGGTCGCCGCCAGCCAGGCGGTGGGCCGTCGCAGTCAGTTGCCGCAGGGGACGGGTGATCTGTTCGCCCAGGAAAATGGAGGCCAGCACGAACAGCAGGGTCAGAACCAGGCCCGCGCTGATTAACGTCAGCCACATCGCCCGCACCCGCTCGTTCAGATGGGAAGCGGGAATGGAAAGCTGCACAATGCCCTCGAGTCCGGCGTTCCCCAGGATGGGGGCGGCCACGAAGAGCCTTTCTTCATTCGACCAGGCGTCTTCGCGAAGGGTATGGTCTTCCTTTTGTTGGGCGGCTGCCACGACTTCGGGCGCAAGGATAGCGGTATGCGGGGTCACGCGTGGATCGGATGAGTAGGTGATGGTCAGGTCGGGCCCCAAAACGGTCACCCGTGCGCCCAGATCGCGGGCATAGCTGTCGATCAGGGCCTTAAAATCACGATTTCCGATGGGGGCAAACACTTCATCGTGCTCGCCTTCGTCACCGGTTGCTTCATCCTTTTCCTCTTCCTGATGCGTCTGCTCCTCATAGGCTTCCTGGAAAGAAATCTGCTGCTGGAGCGGCTCGCGTAGACCATTGGCCAGAATCAGCGCCCGCACTTCCAGCCCCGATTCCACTTCCTCGATCAAGCTTTTCTGCAGTCGCCACCCTGCCCACATCACCAGCCCGCCCAGAGCCAGCAACACCAACGTCAGGTTGACGAGGATGATGCGGGTGGTGAGACTGCGTCGGGGATTGAGGCGGTGAAGGATGGTCATTATGGTGCGATTTGGCATTTGATCTCACGCAAAGTCGCCAGGGCGCAAATGGGAAAGAATCAAAAAATCCTCAGCGACCTGGCGTCTTCGTGTCAGAGCTGTCAATCGTCCGGGGCGGCGAAACGATAGCCGTAGCCGCGGACCGTGAGGATGAGTTCGGGTGAGGATGGATCGTCTTCCAGCTTTTCTCGCAGCCAGCGGATGTGCACGTCCAGAGTGCGGGGGCTGCCGATCCAGTCCTCGCCCCAGACCAGGTCCAGCAGTTGATGGCGGTGGACGGCCTGGCCCGCGCGGGTCATCAGGGCTTCCAGCAGGGCGAATTCCTTTTCGGTCAGTTCTACGGGGACGCCATGTTTGCGCACGAGATGGGCGTCGATATCCAGCAGGATGGGGCCGATCTTGATCTGGGTGGGGCGCGCGGGCTGATCTGAGGCCATGGCCGCCCGGCGCAGGTTGGCCCGCACCCGGGCCAGCAGCTCGCGAAAGCTGAAGGGCTTGACGATGTAATCGTCTGCGCCGCTCTCCAGGCCCATCACCCGGTCCATCTCCTGTTCCCGGGCGGTGAGCATGAGCACGGGTATGGCGGATTCCTGCCGGATTTTGCGCAGCACCTGGAAGCCGTCCATACCGGGCAGCATGACATCCAGCAGGACGAGATCAGGCGCGACCTCGCGGGCCAGGCGCAGTCCTTCCGGGCCGGTGGCAGCGTGAAGCACGCGGAAACCCTCACTCTCCAGTCCGAAGAGCAAGGGCTCGGCGATCATCGGGTCATCTTCGACAAGAAGAATGGTGGATGATTGTGGCATTGGCTAATCATAAGCTGAAACGGGACAAAGATCAACGTGATCAATCATCATCGTCCTTGCCATGTTCTCCGCCTTCGCCAGTTTCGCCACCGAAGGTCTTTTGCAGTCCTTGGGCCAGGGCCTGGCGTTCGGCCGGGGTGAGACGGGCCTCGGGGTGCATGACGGTGTAAATTTTCATCGGCATCTCCCCTTCGAGCACAGCTTCGGCCGCGTCATCGGCTTCGCCCATGTCTTGGGCGGAGATGTTGAATTTCTCCCGGCCTTCGTTCACGTCGTGGACGACCAGCCAGGACGCTGGCGGGATTTTGCTGTACCAGGGCCATTTTGTTTCGTTGCTGTGGCAATCGGCGCAGGCGCGGGAGAAAAGTTCCTGGGTTTGGGGCGAGTCCCAGGCCACCTGATTTTCAACAGGCGGATTGGTGCGTCCGGTCGAGGCAAAGACCTGCGCTACCAGCACCAGCAGGACCAGGACGATCACAGCAATGAGAATCCAGATTTTTCGGGTCATAAAACGCTCCTTTTCGGGGATGTGGATTTAATGTGGGTGATGAGAATGCGGTAGAGAGTGAGGAACAGAATGCTGCCAAAACTGGTCACATACAGAGGCCAAAGAATTGATGTGTCGGAACCAGCGATGAGGCCGTGCAAAGTGATGAGGATAAAAACGAGAAAACTGGCGTAGTGGATGAGGCGCCAGGCCCGTCGTCTGATACGATTCTTAACATAAAAGCTGAAGATAACGATGCTGGCAAGATAGAAAGCGCTTTGGCCCAGACCGGTTGCAACAGGCTTGTAACCGGTGGCGGCAAAGGGAAGGAGGAGTTGGGCCGGGGTGTAGCCGATGAAGGCGTCTCCCAAGAGGATAAGGGCGTGGAAACCGGCGAAACCCAGAGCCAGCAGACTGGCAAACTGGTGCAGGTCGAAAGCCGTGGGGCCGCCGGGCCAGACCCGGGCCATACGGTTGGTGATGAGCAATCCCAATGCGGTGCTGATCCAGAGCAACAGGTAGGCGATGACGCCCGAGGATCGGGCCAGATGCCAGTACGCTTTCTGTGCGGCGATGTCGGAAAAGAGCGCGGGGAGCACATTGGGCAGCAGCCACAGGGCCAGGGTGGCGCCCAGCGCCGCGGCCAGCAAGAAGGCGAGCGCTGTCTGCCAGGAGATTGCGGATTCGTAGTCCGGTTCAGGCGTATGCGGGGAAGTAAGCTGCGGCCTTCTGGGCAAAGGCCGGGGTTTGGAATGATTGTCCATCATTAAGCACCAGAAATGCGGGAGTTTGGGGATAAGAAGTGAGCCAGGATGTGGCCGCTGGCAGATCCATCACGATCAGTGTCAGGGCCAGAACGTCGGCCTCTGTCGCGCTGGCGTCGATGACCGTAGCAGTGAGGATGTTAGTTTGGGCGGGGCGACCTGATTGGGGATCGATTAGATGATGCTGCTGCCGCCCGCGATGCAGCCAGCGGCGGTGATCCGTGCCTGAGGTGGCCAGCCCGACGTCGGCCAATGTCAGGAAAACTAGGTCTTTTTCGGGCGAGAGCGGATCGGCGACGGCAAGCGGCCAGCCCGCTTCACCTGGAGGCGGGTCGCCGATGGCGAGGTCGCCGCCTGCATCCACCATCGCCGGACCCAGGGGGCGGAGGATGGCCAGCGCCCGGTCTGCAGCCCAACCCTTGGCAATGCCTCCCAGATCGAGCTGGACGCCAGGCGGCAGGTCGATGGTGTGGGTCTCAGGCTCCAGGCGGATGTCGCGCCAGGTGGCGGATTGATGGCCGTCGAAAGAGGTGTTGGTTGATGGGGCCGGATCGCGATCATCGGCCAGGGTCTCGAAGGAGCGATTGTACCCGGCCGCCACCAGCGCCCGACCGATGGTGGGATCGAAGCCGCCGTCCGTGGCCTCGGCCCAGGCCAGGGCCTGCTGCGTCACCTGCCACAGCAGTTCCCCGGCCCGATAGGGCTGCCCGGCCGCAGCGTTGAGTCGGCTGAGATCGCTCTCGGGCCGGAAGCGGCTGAGTGCACCTTCCACCCGGTGCATCCAGCGCTCCACCGCCCGCAAGGCCGCCCGGGCCTGAATTGCATCATCGGTGCAGACCCAGGCGGTCATCTGGCAGTTCATCGCCCTGAATGTGCGTGTGTGTGGGGGCGGGAGGGGC
>WGCR01000255.1 GCA_015493675.1 Anaerolineae bacterium | reverse complement strand
TCTTAACCCAGAAGTCAGTAAATCCAACCGAAATGCCTGTCGCCTTTGCAGCCCCAACTCTTTTCTCATTCCCCATCACATCCCAATGAAAGTCAAACTCTACGCCACCCTGCGTCCGCTTATCGGCGGTCAAAACAGCGTCGAAGTTGAAGCCGGGCCCGGCGACACCATCAATGACGCGCTTGATGAGATTTTGGAGAAATGGCCTGTTCTCCGCGACGAACTTTTGCAGAATGGCGAAATCTCTCCCCGCATTCACATCTTTCTGAATGGCCGCGAGGTGCGTTACACCGGCGGCCTGGACATGATCATCCCGCCCGACGCGGATTTGCGCATCTTTCCCCCGGTGGGCGGCGGAAGGTGATCCCCTGGCAGATAGAATACAGCGAGGACGGACTACCCTTTGTGCACATCGAACTGCGCAGCGTGCCATTGTGGCTGGCGGAAAGCTACCTGGTCAAAATTGGCGGCGAGGTGATGGATGAGGAACGCCTGGTGCGCGGCGATGGTTGGGAGGCGCGCCTGACGCCGGGCGAGCCTGTGAAACTGGTTTCGTTGCGCATCGGACGGCATTATCTTGACATCTCGGGCAAGGACGAAGCGACGCTGCAACAGGTGATGAGTCGGTTAGGCGTGATGTTGATGCGGGGAGGAGGATAAAAAAAAGGCGCTGCCTGGGCAAAAGCAGCGCCTTGTGGGGGAATCTAACGGGGTGATGGCTGATCTGAAAAAGCTTCACCACGGAGACACTGAGAGCACGGAGGAGGAAAAAGGTGAGCTTTGGAGGCGTTTCTCTCCGTGAATTGCCTATTTTCTCTCCGTGTCCTCCGCGTCTCCGTGGTGAGATTATCTTTTTGTAATGGTGCGAGCGTCGGTTAGATGATGTCCAGCTCCTTCAGCTTTGATTCGGGCACGACGCCGTTCTCCCAGCCGCGGGCGTTGTAGTACTCCTCCAGCATCAGGTCCAGCTCGCAGACATGGCCCTTGGAGCCGGGCACGGTGCTGGGCTCTTCCAGGAAGCGCTTGGGCAGATAATCGCTGCCTTCGCCCAATCCTGCCAGATTGTTATAGTAGCGCTCCAGATTGTAGATGCGCTCGCCCGCCTTCAACAGCTCTTCGGCAGTCAGATTGGACCCGGTAAAGGTGTTGTACTGCGCCAGATACTCATCCACGCCTTCGGCGAAAGCGCTGAATTTGCAGATGTCGAAGCTGTCGGAAATGGCGTGGATGTCCTGGAAGATCTTGACCAGCTCGCCCTTGCCTTTCCACTCCAGCGGATCTACCTTGAGGGAGCCGAAAGGCATGACGCCCAGCTCGGCTGCGGGGGTGTAGGCCCGCAAATGGCAGGCGCCGCGGTTGCTGGTGGCGTAAGCGATGCCCATGCCCTTGAGACCACGAGGATCATAAGCGGGAATAGCCATGCCCTTGACGCTCATGGCCAGCTCGGGGAAGCCCAGCTCTTTGGCCGCGGCAGCGGTTCCCTGCCCCAGAATGCGACCAGCTTCGGTCTTGGCGAAGGCGATATTTTCAATCATCTCAATCATGCCGTCAGCATCGCCCCAGGCCAGACCGTCATCCACAGCGCCGCCTTTTTCAGTGACTTCCATATACATGGCCAGGGCGTTGCCAGTTTCAATTGGGTCAAAGCCATAGCGGTTGACCTGATCGATCATGTAGGCAATCGATTCCTTATTGGCATTGCCGCTCATGGAGCCAAAAGCCCAGGCCGGTTCGTATTCAACGCTTTCCATGTGCACCTTGTATTTGCCGCTGGGCACCTCGACTTCGATCTTGCAGGCGACCGGGCAGGCATGGCAGGTGGGATCGCCCACCAGAATATCTTCGCGGAAGCGTTCGCCCGAAATCTTCTCATACAGTTCCTCGCCATCATCGGTGATAAAGGAGGCTTTCTTGGCGTTCCAGGCAGGCAGTGCGCCAATGCTGCCGTCGATGTTCATCAGCACATTGGTGCCATAAACGCTGAGGCCGCCCTTGCGCGGAGCGGTGATATTGGCTTCATCCATGATAGCGGACAGGACTTTCTTGTCCGCAGCCTTGAAAGCCGCCCGATCGGCAGGCTTGGGCTGATTTTTCTTGTCGCCCACGAAAACGATGGCCTTCAGATTCTTGCTGGCTCCCACGGTGCCGGTGCCGGTGCGGCCGCAAGCCCGATCATCCTTGTTGATCCAGCCAGCGTATTTGACGCCATTTTCGGCTGCCGGGCCCACAGCAATCACGTCCACATATTTGCCCGGATGCTTCTCCATCAGCGCCTTGTGCACTTCGTGGGTGGTCTTGCCCCACAAGTTGCTGGCATCGTGGATGCTGACATTGCCATCCTGGCACAGCAGGTAAACCGGGCTTTCGGCCTTGCCCTTGATGAGCAGCGCATCGAAGCCAGACCATTTCATGTAGGCCGCGGCCCAGCCGCCCATATGGCTATCGGTAATGGCGCCGGTGAGAGGGCTGCGGGTGACCGCACAGAGACGCCCGCTCATCTTCACTTCGCTGCCGGTCAGCGGGCCGGTCATAATCGCCAGCAAGTTCTCGGGCGAGAGCGGATCAACGATGCCATTGTCGAAAACGTACTTATCGCCCAACCCGCGGCCGCCCAGATACTTGCGGGCTAACTCTTCATCAACGCCTTCATAGGCGATAGTCCCGGTGGTCAGGTCGATTCTTGCGACCCGATTTTGGAAACCAGCTAAAGTGGTGTTCATAACAAGCTTCTCCTTTGACAAAGTGGTCTTCCTTCATGGAAGTTAGGGATGGGAATTGAGTAGACTGTTAGATGTCAGAAAAAGAAAAACGCCATGTCATTTCGACATAGCGTTCTGCTTAACTTATTGGGCCCGAGATGGGCTTTTGGCAAATGGCGACAGGCTTTTCAGAATGCCATTTCAGATGATGAAAAAAACGGCGTTGCATTTACTCTGATTGCAGATCGGTCATCACGACGCAACACTTTCAGAACTGACCGATTCTAGTGCATTTATTTTATAGCAAGAAGGTCAGGCTGTCAAACAAATTGCAGACAGGGCCCGCTACGTCATCTTCATCACGATCTTGCCAATCACATTGGCGGCCTGATCCGCCTGATCCGCCGCATTGGAGATGTGACGATAAACCTCGCGGGTGCGGAGCATCATCATCACATGGTGCACATCCTCCGGGCCATGGAACAGATCGGAGATGGCCTGGCGATACAATTTTTCCACCTGGTTTTCACGATGTTTGGCGCGCCGGGAATGGTCCAACGCCACCATCGGATTTTTCTCCAGCCGCTGCATGGCCAGGAGCAACTCGTCGCCGGCTTCCCGCACCCGGGCGACCATCTCCCGAAGATAATCATCCGTATGGACATTTAGCAGGCGCATTTCCAGGATGGTTGTATAACAGTAATCCAGTACATCATCCAGATACAAGGACAGCTCAAAAATATCCTCACGGTCAAATGGCGTCACAAAGGTTTTATGAAGCTCGTCGATAAGAAGCCGACGCAGTTCATCGCCTTCTTTTTCACTCAGTTCAACGATCTCGGCATCTTGCGTATTATTGTCGATGACAAAACGTTCCAGCGCCAGCGCTCCGCGCTGCAACACCTCTGCCTGTTCGCGCAAGAGACGGATAAAATTATTTTCGCGGTGTCCGCTGCCAAAAAGAGCCATAGGGATCAAACCTCCGGTGAAATGAGGGAATTATTGGTGAGAAGTATCGCACGAAAGTCGCGGGATCAGGGACCAAGGACAATGCGGAGCAAAGGGTACAAAATGGCCGCCAGGGCAGCGGTGATGGGCACGGTGATCACCCAAGCCACCAGGATGTTGGTCAAGTTCAGCCAACGCACCTGATTTTTGCGCTCCGCCGCCCCCACGCCTACAATGGTCGAACTGACGACATGGGTTGTGCTGACAGGCCCACCCAGCATCGAAGCCCCCAAAATCACAATCGAGGAGGCGAGCTGGGAAGTAAAACTGTGAATGGGCCTGATACGATAGAACTTGCCGCCAAGCGTATGGATGATGCGCCAGCCCCCGCTGGCAGTGCCCAGGCCAATGGGGACAGCGCTGGCAATAATCACCCAGGTGGGCACATAAAACTTATCCTGGAATCCCAGAATGACCAGCCCCATCACGATGATGCCCATAGCCTTCTGGGCGTCGTTGGCGCCATGCGAAAGCGCCAGCATCGTGGCTGTCACCAACTGAGCTTTGTTAAATGTCCTATTGATCTTTGGCGTTGCGCCCGCAGCCAGAAAATAGGTGAGTGTCAATAAAATCCAGCCGAAGACAAAGCCAAGCACGGGAGCAAGAAAAAGCGCCATAACGATTTTCGTCAGGCCGTTCATATTGATGATGGCCAGACCGCCATAAATCAGCGCCGCCCCCACTAGTCCGCCCGCCAGGGCATGAGAAGAACTGGAGGGGATGCCAAACCACCAGGTAGTGAAATTCCACAGATTGGCGGCAGCCAACGCCGCCACCAGCGCCGTCAGCGTAATGGCGTCAGGATCGACGAAATCTTTGCCGATCGTCGTCGCCACTGCCACGCCAAAAAGCAGGGGGCCGACAAAATTTGCCGCCGCGGCCAGCGCCAATGCCGCCCGCGCCGACATCGCCCGCGAAGCGATGATGGTGGCAACGACATTGGCTGCATCATTGAAACCGTTGAGAAAGTTGTAAAGCAGGGCGAGAGCGAAGAGTATGCCAAAGACGATGTAAGGATTCATGGATATTGTCAGATGCGCATCCGGTTTTGTCGCCGAAAAATGCGCTTGGGTATGGATGGCGATGTTCTATGTCGCTAAAAAGAAACCGTTGGAAATACAATCCCACCACCGGTGCAGGCCGTTCTGAATATGACCAGGCGAAACAGCGGCAAAAACATCCTTCCACCACCATAAGCTCCCAATTATGCCAGATTTTCCCGTTTATTCAAAATACAGCCATGGCTGTACTGAAAAAACCTTCAACACGGAGGCACAGAGCGCACGGAGGAAGAAAAAGGTGAGATTTAGAGAGAAATTTCTCTGTGAACTACCACCATTTTCTCCGTGTCCTCCGTGTCTCCGTGGTGAAATGACCTTTTTGCAGTGGAGCCAGCCATACAACTGCCAACTGACATCAAGTCCAAACTTGACGTTTTGTATGACCTTTTCGCTGTTGTACGCCCTTATTTCTCTCGCCAGCCACCATCCATCGTAAAATCCACAGCCCGTTTGATTGCGGTTTTGTCTCTCATTCTTATCTGGCCTATAATCTTTATTATGAGTGCCAGCGTATGCCCCTATCTCGGGCTATTGGATGACCCGGACGCCCATCTGAATTACCCCAGCTTCGAAAATCGTTGTTACGCGACCATCGCCCGGGAATCCATTCCTCTTTCTGAACAATCTGTTTTCTGTCTGGGCGGACAATACAAAAGCTGTCCGCGTTACATGGCGCTGCACGGCCCGCCACAGCCTGAGCCCAACACAGTGGAAGCGGGGCCTATGCCGCCGCCCGCCTCGGCCGCGAACATGCAGCAGTCCAGCGCTCCTGTGCCGGTGTATGTGCCCTATCCCATCCAGCCGCCCGCCCGGCAAGGCAAAGATTGGTCCATGGCCATGATTATCGGTGGTACGCTGTTGACCATCCTGCTTTGCACAGGAGCGGCTGCCGGCTATTTCAGCATGAAAGCGCTTTTCAAGACAGTTCTGTCGCCCACGCCCACGGTGGCGGTGGCCGAGGGCAGCGCCACGCCTCCTGTTGCGATGCCACCTGCCGGCGGCAGCATAACGCCTACGCCCCTCATCACCGGCTCACCAATTCCCACCGAAACCCCCACCAGTCCTGAAGTTCCCCCGGGCGAGCAAACTCCCACGCCGACATTCACACCTGTAGCCACACAGCCAACGGTGACGCCGGGCGGATCACCAACGCCGCGCCCCACCTTCACCCGTCGCCCGCCGCCCACAATGACGCCGCGGCCCACGGCCACTCGCAGCGCTACAGCCAGCTACACGCCGACGCCGCCCGCAGTCACTATCTCCTTCACGGCCACCAAAACATCTATTTTCGAGGGTGATTGCACCACATTGAAATGGAACGTTATCAACGCCAGGGCTGTCTATCTGGATAATGTCGGCGTGCCGGGCGTCAGCAGCAAGAAAGTCTGTCCGCTGAAAAATACGACCTACAGACT
>WGCR01000254.1 GCA_015493675.1 Anaerolineae bacterium | reverse complement strand
TCCCCCAAGAGCATGAAAATACAAGCCCCATCAAGCTCGATAATATCGATCTCGACATCATCATCACGCTGAAGCGGGACGGGCGCACGCCCTTCGCCCAGATCGCCCAGCGTTTGGGCGTCTCCACGGGCATGATTCGTCAGCGCTACCAGCGGTTGGTGCGGGAAGGGGCGTTGCAGGTGGTGGCGGTGACCAACCCGCTGCTGTTGGGGTTTTCCACCACGGCCATGATCGGCGTCAAGGTGGATGGGGCCAACTTGCAGGCGGTGGCCGATGAGATCGCTGCGTTGGAGGAGGTGATCTACCTGGTGCTGACCGCGGGGGCGTACGATCTTTTCGCCGAAGTGGTGTTTCGGGATAACGAACACCTGCTGGAATTTCTCACCAACCGTCTGCGGGCCATTGAGGGCGTGCGAGAGACCGAGACCTTCATGTATCTAAAAATCGTCAAGGAGATTTACTCCTGGCCCGATATTGGTGTAAAGCAATCGCGAGATTAACGTTTTTTCTTTCCCCGAAATAGAGCAAGATAGGCTTCGTTGGTCAACCCCGCATCCCGGATCAACCCCTTCAGCAGCCCAATTTTGACATCTCGTCCTTTATGAAAAGGGATTGTCAGGTGGTAATCTTCCCCCTCTTTTCCCAAGATGTAATGACTCGCCGTTATTCTGACGACACGCCACCCCGCTCGTTCAAATACCTTGATATGTTCTTCCGCACTGGCCCGAGGAAGTCGCGGCATTTTACGGGCCTTTTACCGTTAAAGTCATGGGCCAGGAGGGTTTCCCTTCCCCAAACGCCAATGTCGCAGAACGATCAATCTCATAGTCGATACGGGCTGCCAGCCAACCTGCAATAGCATCCGAAACCGCGTGCAGCGTTTCATCTATTGTTTCGCCTTGAGACCAACATCCTCTTAATTCCGGGCAGTGCGCAACGAACCCGCCATCCTCGTCAGGCTCAATGACGACGGTGAAAGACCATTTTTCACTTTCGATGAGCTGTTGATACATGAAAGCCTCCATAATAACGACTTCAATTATACAATAATTACCTCAAACATCAAACACGACTCACCAAGAGACATTCTTATGAAAGCACTTGTTCTGGGCGGCGCGGGCGCCGTCTGCAAAGAAACCACCCGAGATCTGGCTGAATACAGCGATTTCGATGAGGTCGTTGTGGCCGATTACAACCTGGAGGCGGTCACCAACCTGGTCGATGAGATCGGCGATCCCCGCCTCAAGCCCATTTTTTTCAACGCCGATGACTACGACGGCATGTTGAAGCTGTTCCCCGGCTTCGACGTGGTGGTCAACGGCCTTCCCTTCAAATACGATCTGGCCGTAAACACCGCCTGCGTCGAAGTGGGCGTCAATGGTCTCGATCTTTCCAGCGAGGACCCGCAGTTCGCGCTGCACGAAAAAGCCCTGGCCAAGGACATGATCTTCATCCCCGGCGTGGGCGCTACGCCCGGCCAGACCAACATGATGGTGCGCCGGGCCTGGGAGCAGATGGACGAAATCCACGAAGTGGAAGTTTTCTTCGCCGCCTTCCGCAGTCTGGCTCCGGCGCCGGGCCTGCTGCGCACGACCCTGTGGGAGTTCAATCCCGAGGAGGGCGAGCGGGGCGAGGTCTATTTCGAGGATGGCGAATGGCATCCCACGCCGCCCATGTCGGGCGGGATCAAGGTGCGCTTTCATGAGCACATTGGCGAGCAGATGGTGTATTACGTGCCCCACGACGAGGCCTACACCCTGCCGCTTTCCTTCCCCACCCTGCGCCGGGCCGCAGTGCGAGGCTGCTTCCCGCCTCATGTCATGGAACTGATGGGATCGTTGATGCGCGGCGGCCTGCTTTCCAGCCGCCCGGTGACCATCGGCGGCGAGACCCTGCCCACCATCGATGTCATGTCCAGGCTGTTGTGGGAAAATCCGAAATCCAAGGAGAATCCGGTGTGGGCCTATGGCCTGGTGGTGCAGGTGACGGGCGTGCGCAGCGGGCGCAAGGTCGTCGCCACCTATCGCAACCATCATCCTCCGGCCGAGGAATGGGGCGGGCCATCGGCCTATTTCAAGAACGTGGGCATCCCCCTCAGCATCGGAGCCCAACTCATCGCCCACGGCCAGACCCTGGCCAAAGGCGTGGTCTCCGCCGAACTCGCTCTTCCCACCGATATCTTCTTCCGCGAACTTGCAAAGCGCGGCATCACCGCCGAAGAAACCATCGTGGAAGAGGGGTGGGTGTAGGAAGAAGACGATGGACGATGGACAATAGACGGCTGGACTGCAATCGTCCATCGTCGTCCGTCTATCGTCTTCTACATATCGATTCCATTTTTCAACCGACAAAATTCACACATCCAATCATTCATCAGGAGAACATTCAACCATGAGCATGCAAGGACCGAAAACCCGAGAGTATTTCCAGCGAGCTTCCAAAGTTATGCCGTATGGCGTCAATTCCAACTTCCGCTATTGGGGCGATGAAGACACCCTGGTGGTGAAGGGCGGCAAGGGTGCGTATGTGTGGGACATGGACGGCAAGCGCTACATCGACTATCGCCTGGGCTTTGGCCCCATCATCCTGGGCCATGGCTACGATGCGGTGGTGGAGCGAGTGAAGGAAACCATCGGCAATGGCACTGTCTTCGCCTGGACGACGCCGTTGGAGATCGAGGTGGCGGAGCGTCTGACCCGCATGACGGGCAACGACAAGGTGCGTTTGACCAATACCGGCTCCGAGGCGACCATGCACGCGCTGCGCATCGCCCGGGCCTACACCAACCGTGAAAAGTTCATCAAGTTCGAGGGCTGCTATCACGGTCAGGTGGACTACTTCATGTACAGCACGGCCTCGGCCAACAGCCGCATGTTGGGCTCCCGCCGCAGCCCCATCTCCGCCGCCACCACCAGTGGCATTCCCCTGGGCATCAATCAATATGTGCTCAACCTGCCCTTCAACGATTTCGAGCGCCTGGAAGAGACCATTGCCACCAAGTGGCATGACATCGCGGCGGTGATCGTGGAGCCGGTGCTGGGCAATGCTGCGGGCATCTTCCCTGTGCCCGGCTATCTGGAAAAGATGCGCGAACTCACCGAAAAATACGGCATCGTGCTCATCTTTGACGAGGTGAAGACCGGTTTCCGTCTGGCCAATGGCGGCGCCCAGGAATACTTCGGCATCAAGGCCGACCTGGCCACTTACGCCAAGGCCATGGGCAACGGCTTCCCGGTGGCGGCCATTGCGGGCAAGGAAGAGGTGATGATGACCATCCAGCCCGGGGCGATGGCCCACGGCGGCACCTACTCGGGCAACGGCGTGGCCGTGGCGGCCGCGGCGGCCACCCTGCAAACGCTGGAAGAAGAGCCGGTGATCGAGACCATCAATAAGCGCGGGCAGCGGCTGATGGACGGCATCGATGGCATTCTCAACGACGCCGGCATTCCCCACGTGGTGACGGGCGCTCCCGCCATGTTCAGTTTGTTCATGGGCAGCGAAGAAATGCCCACTGATTTCCGCGGCTATCTGGAAGGGGACGGCGATCTGTACGAGGCCATCTCCATGGAGCTCATCGCCCGCGGCGTGCAACCCGACTCCGACGGCCGCGAGCCCTGGTTCCTGTGCTACGCGCTCAGCGAGGAGGATGTGGATTACACACTGAATGCGTTCGAGGAATCGGTGAAGGCGGCAAAGGCGTAGCCACGAAGGCACGAAGGTTGCGAAGACACGAAGAAAAGTATAGCCACGAAGCCACGAAGATTGCGAAGACACGAAGAAGGAGAAAGAATGATGACAGGAAAATCCTGGTCCCGCAAAGGATACGAGTCTTTGCCAGAGCCGATCGAGACTGCTGGCAAGCAGGTGCTGGATGCCGCCTTTCAGGTGCACAAACAGTTGGGACCAGGATTTCTTGAAAAGTTTTACGAGGAAGCCCTCTGTATCGAGTTGGCGAGCCAGGGTATTCCTTTCATCCGCCAAAAGCCTGTCGAGGTGTACTACCGAGGACATCTGCTGGGTCGCCAACGGCTCGATATTGTGGTGGATGAGAAAGTTATAGTCGAAGTCAAGGCGGTGGAAAAATTTATCTCAGTGCATGAAGCCCAATTGATCGCCTATCTTCAGGCGACTGGGCTTCGCCTGGGTTTTCTGATAAACTTCCAATCGCCTCTCTTAAAATATGGCATTCGACGCATTGTACGATAATCCATCTACCTTTTTTGATTTTTCTTCGTGTCTTTGCTTCTTCTTTGTGCCTTCGTGGCATAACATTGAATAGGAGGTTTTGATGTACGGATACACCGGCAAGATTTTACACGTTTATCTCGACGATGGTCGTTTGGAGGTGGAGACGCCGCCCGAGGACTTCTACCGCAAATACGCGGGCGGCACGGGCTTCGGGCTGTATTACCTGCTCAAGCATTCGCCCGCGGGCGTCGATCCCCTGGCGTCCGAAAACACCCTCACCTTCGCCATCAGCGGCCCCACAGGCGCGCCCATCTCAGGCCAGAGCCGTCTCACCATCAACGCCAAATCGCCCCTGACGGGCGCGGTGGGCGATTCCCAGTCGGGCGGGTTCTTCCCCGCCGAGATGAAGTTCGCAGGCTTCGACGCGTTCGTCTTCCACGGCAAAGCGCCCAAACCGGTCTATCTGTGGGTGAAAGAGGGCCAGGCCGAGCTGCGAGATGCTTCGCATCTGTGGGGCAAGGTCACGGGCGAGGTGGAGGACATCATCAGAGAGGAGTTGGGGGACAAACGGGTTCACATCGCCCAGGTGGGCCCCGCGGGCGAACAGGGCGTGCGCTTCGCCGCGGTCATCACCAACGCCAATCGGGCCAATGGCCGCACCGGCATGGGCGCGGTCATGGCCAGCAAAAATCTGAAAGCGGTGGTGGTGCGCGGCAGCAAGAGGAACGCCAAGTTCGCCGATCCCAAAGGTCTCACCCAATTGACCAAATGGGGCGTCAAGGAGTTTCCCGATTCCGACATCTACGGCATGGGTCTGCTGGGCACGGCCGAGATCGTCAAGGGCCAGAGCAAGGGCGGCGGGCTGACCACCCACAACTGGGATAGCGGCTATTTCGCCTGCGCTCACGAGATCTCGGGCCACCACATGCACGACACCATCCTCACGGCGCGGGACACCTGCTACGCCTGCACTGTGCGCTGCAAGCGCGTGGTCGAGGCCGAAAACCGCTACAAGCTGAATCCAAAGTATGGCGGGCCCGAGTATGAAACCCTGGCCACCTTTGGCTCCTACTGCAACGTAGACGACATCGAGGCGGTGGCCTACGCCAACGAGCTGTGCAACATGTACGGCATGGACACCATCTCCTGCGGCGCTACCATTGCCTGGGCCATGGATGCGTTCGAACATGGATACATCACCAAAAAGGACACCGACGGCGTGTGCCTGACCTTTGGCAACGCGGAGGCCATGGTGACCATGGTGGAGAAGATCGCGAAGCGCGAAGGCTTCGGCGACATTCTGGCCGAAGGCTCGGCCCGGGCCGCGGAGAAATTCGGCGAAAAGGCCCAAGACCTGGTGGTGGCGGTGAAGAAGCAGGAGATGCCCGCGCACATGCCCCAGGTCAAGCGCTCCCTGGGCCTCATCTACGCGGTGAATCCCTACGGCGCTGATCATCAATCCAGCGAGCACGATCCCTCCTGGAAGTGGTATCCCGAGCGCATGGCCATGCTGGGCCTGGGCGATCCGCAGCCCACCAAAGTCCTGAACAAAGAGAAGGTGAACTTCGCCCTGACCACCGAGAAGCTCTACATGGCCCTGAACAGCTTCAACATCTGCCAGTTCGTATTTGGCCCCTCCTGGCATCTCTATGGGCCCGACCAGTTGGCCGAGCTGGTGCAGGTCACCCTGGGCTGGGATATCGGCATCGAAGGCATTCAGGAGATCGGCGAGCGGGTGCTGAACATGCTGCGGGCCTTCAACGTCCGCGAGGGCTTCACCCGCGACGACGATTCTCTGCCCAAGAAGCTCTACAAACCCCTCAAGGGCGGTCGCAGCGAGGGCATCCATCTCACGCCCGAAGAGCTGGAGCAGGCCAAGGATTGGTATTACGAGATGGCCGGCTGGGATGAGAACGGCGTGCCGACGCCCGAGAAGCTGGCCGCGTTGGGTTTGGAGTGGATTGCACTGCATTAAATTCACCACGGAGACACGGAGGACACGGAGAACTTAAAGTGGTTCACGGAGGAAATTTCCATGAACAACTGCAGTACTGCTCTTCGCTTGCTCTGTGTCTCCGCTGGGCGTTTGTGAGATTGTCGAGATGACTCTTCGCGATGAGAAATTGACCTGGCAAATTATTGGCGCGGCCATCGAGGTGCACAAACATATCGGGTCGGGCCTGTTGGAGTCGGTTTATCAGGTTAGTCTAGCTCGGGAGTTGGCCCTGCGCGGCATCCCTTTCCGTCGTGAAGTGAACATCCCGGTTCAGTACAAAGGCGAGGCGCTGGATGCCAATTTTCGCGCAGATTTCATCGTAGCAAACCGAGTGGTTCTCGAACTCAAAGCCATCGAAAAACTTCTTCCCATTCATGAGGCTCAACTCCTCACATACATGAAACTTGCATCCTGTCCAGTAGGATTGCTTATCAACTTCAATGTGCCTGTCCTCAAAAAAGGGATCATCAGGCGCGTTCTTTAATCCTTCTCTCTGACATGGTGGCACGGAAATACTTCAAATCTCCCTTTTAATTTTCTCCGTGTCCTCTGTGTCTCCGTGTTGAAAAATCATGAAAATACTCGTATTAGGCGGCGCCGGCAAAATGGGCGGCATCGCCGTACAAACACTGGCCAATGATCCCCGCGTCGACGAGGTGATCATTGCCGATCTGAATCCCGAGGCCGCACAAGCCGTGGCCGACTTCATCGGAAGCCCGAAAATCAGCGTCGCATCCATCGATCTGCGGGATCACGAGGCGCTGGTGGAAGCGCTGAAAGACGTGGACGCGGTGGTCAACGCCACCGTCTACTACACCAACCTGCCCGTGATGGAAGCCTGCATCCAGGCCCGCACGCCCTACGTGGACCTGGGCGGGCTCTTCCACACCACCCGCAAGCAATTGCAACTCGATGAGCGCTTTCGTCAGGCGGGCGTGGCCGCGGTGCTGGGCGTGGGCTCAGCGCCCGGCGTGCCCAACGTGCAGGCCCGCTA
>WGCR01000253.1 GCA_015493675.1 Anaerolineae bacterium | reverse complement strand
GCTCGAATCCGACCATAAACAGCAGGTTTTTGCGAGCTCACACACGCCATTTGATCGCCAAAGGACCAGTGCCACCACTCCTGGGGGTAGTTTTTCAATCCCGCAGAACTGAGGACGTCATAAAACAAACGGCGTCGATCACGAATCAACAGACCATCAGGATCAGAGGCCCCCTCGAAATAATGCGTGGCGGCCTCGGGCCCAAAATGGTCGAAAGGGGAGCCCATATCCAGGGCGACGCCTGCGTGCATCAATGTCAAATCAATGGCGGCGCCCGTGCTGTGCGGCGATGGCTGCGTTGGGTCATCAGAGGGAAGACTGATATAGATCTGCGTCCTCTCAACCAAGGATTCTCCTGATAGCTCGGGATGTTCTCGCCGCAATTGCGCCTTGTAGCGGTTGAACAAGAATTGTTGGGTCGCCAGAGGCCGATACGCATCCCAAATGAGAAGAGTATACGGTTCGGGCAGCAATTTGCGCGCTACGCGCAGCCTCTGGGCGACGCCCTGGCGCGCCAGACACCGGGGCAGACTGCCGGGTATCCCCTGGCGGTAATAAACGCAATCGACAGGAAAACCATAGTCCTCAAGATTGACCAGGGGCTCGTGATTTTCGATGATCGGCGTCAGACGCCACAATGATATATTTCTTGCAGGGGGAAGTGGACGGGGTGAGGTTGGGATATCGGAGAGTGTCATGGATGCTTGTCACCTTGTAGGCGCTTTATCAATGGAAGCCTTGCTCGCTGGACAAGAAAATGTCTCACGCAAAGGCGCAGAGCCGCAAAAGAAAAAAGATGCGTAACTATACAGGTATCCCACACAACGCTTTGCCACGAAGGCACGAAGAAAACCTTCTATTTTTCCCTTCGTGTCTTTGTGCCTTCGTGTCTTCGTGGTTTTTGCCTCGTTATGAAAGGGGAGGTGTATAGTTGCAAAGATGCAAAGAAAAGCTTAGCGCCCTGGCGGCTTTGCGTGAGATTAGATTTTTTTGTTCTGGCCGGGCCAGGTCAGGGGGATGAGCGCTGCAAATCGGGGGCGTTCCAATTTTGAGGAAAATTTGCGCCCGAAAATGTCCTCGCAGAAGGACCTGCGGCGGAACGCCTCCAGAGCCGAATTCTATTCGGTCAGTGCGCCCCAATTTGGGAACGCACCTCTGTAAATCAAAATATTTGACAATCGCTACAAAATGGTCATATTATAGTTTATTCACACTGCAAGCGAAAGGAGACAACTAAATAATCCAACCCTCCCACTCCTCTCATCTCGTCTGCCACAAGGAGGACATTATGCGCAAACATCGTTCGCTTTTCATTCTTGGCATTTTCGCGTTGTTGCTGTCGCTGACGTTGGCAGCCTGCGCTCCGGCAAACTCATCACCATCAGCTCCGGCAGAGCAGGCGACGCAGCCCGCGGACGCGCAGCCCACGCAAGCGCCCGCCCAGGAGGCGAAAGCCGGGAACAAAACTCTGGTCATCGCCCGCGTCTTCGATATCCGCACCCTCGACCCGGAGCGGCAATATGAGCTGACGCCTCCCATGATCATGCACGCGGTGTATGAAAACCTGGTCACATTCGACGGCACAGATTACACCAAGGTGGTTCCGTTCCTGGCCAAGAGCTGGGATATTTCGGATGATGGACTTGTCTACACCTTCCACTTGCGAGATGACGTCAAATTCCACAGCGGCAATCCTCTCACCGCCGCCGATGTCAAATTCTCCTTCGAGCGACTGCACAACCTCAAAGACAACCCCTCCTGGTTGATGGATGTGGTCGACAGCATCGAGGTCGTCGATGATCACACGGTGGCCATCACGCTCACAGAGCCCAATGCCGCTTTCCTGGCTATGCTGGTCTCGCCCAACTTCGGCATTGTCGATTCCAAGACGGTGCAGGAGCATGGCGGCGTCAGCACGGAGGATGCCGACACAAAGGACGCGGCCACAGACTGGTTGGATCAAAATTCGGCGGGAACGGGCCCCTACATCCTCAAGGGGTGGACGCGGGATGTAGAAGTGGTGCTGGAGAAAAATCCCAATTATTGGCGAGAGCCTGCCAAGCTGGATAAAATTATCATCAAGAATGTCACCGACTCGGCCACGCAGCGGATGATGGTGGGCCGCGGCGACATCGATGTGGCCCAAAATCTGGATATCGACGCCGTGGAAGACTACAAGAAGGAAGGGGGCAAGGTCGTCGAGGGCAACACCATGGACATGATCTACCTGGCCATGAACAACAGCCCCGAGATTTCGGAACCTCTTTCCAAGAAAGAAGTGCGTCAGGCCGTGGCTTACGCCATCGACTATGATGGCATCATCAATGGCCTGATGAAAGGCGCTGCCATTCGCCTGCCCTCCATCATTCCTGTGGGCCTGTTGGGCACTGACCCCAACATCGGCTATCCCCACGATCCCGACAAAGCCAAGCAGCTTCTGGCGGATGCTGGCTACGCCGATGGATTCACCGTGAAGATGGTGTATCCCACCCGAACCTTTGCCGGCGGTCTGGCTGCCGAGACCCTGGCCGCCAAGATTCAGTCGGACCTGGCCGAGGTGGGCATCACCCTCGAACTGGAGCCCCGGGAGCCTGTTTCGCATCTGGCCGACTATCGCGCGGGCAAGCTGCCCATGACCATCTCTCCCTGGACGCCCGACTTCCTGGACCCCCATGGCTGGGCCATTCCCTTTGGCGTGCCGGGCGAATCAGCAGCCAAGCGCGTGCATTATGAAAATTCCGAGGTAGGCGACATCGCGATTGCCGCGGGCAAGGAGACAGACCAGGCAAAGCGGGCCAAGATGTATCTGGAATTCCAGAAAAAGCTCTTGGAAGATGCACCGTTCATCGGTCTCATCCAGCCCAAGGTGTTGATTGCCGTGGGCAACGATGTGCAAGGCTATGTCTTCAATCCCGTCTGGTGGGTCGATCTTTACGATCTGGATAAAGAGTAAGCCAACGAGAACAAACCGCACCTCGACGCATTTACGTCAGGCGGCAGCGACGCTTGTCCCTGTCGCCTGACGTGAAGCGCAAGATCGCCCAGGGTGCGACGCGCTCACAAAACTCGATGAGTGCGTCGCACTTCCTTATGTGAGGAAATCCTCCATGCAACTTTGGCAATACATCGCGCGACGCATCATCCTGTTACCCATTCTTATTGTCGGCATCACGCTGTTGGCGTTCATTGTGTCGCATCTGGTGCCGGCCGATCCGCTGGGCATGGTGCTTTCTGAAAGGGCTATGAATAACCCCGATATCGTGGCCGCGTACCGGGCGCGTTGGGGATATGATCAACCTTTGGCCAAACAATATGTGGTTTATGTAGAAAACCTGGCCCGCGGCGATCTGGGAGAATCGATTGCTACGCAACATCCGGTATTGAAAGACTTGCAGCAATTCTTTCCCGCCACTCTGGAGCTGACCCTGGCCGCCATGATGTTCACCATTTTCTTCGGCATTCCCCTGGGGGTGATCGCCGCCATTTACCGAGATCATTGGCCCGATCACGCCGCCCGGATTCTGGCCCTCGTGGGCGTTTCGGTGCCGGTATTCTGGCTGGGATTGTTGCTGCTCAACGTCTTCTACTTCCATCTGGATTGGCTGCCCGGGCCCGGGCGGCTCGACGCGAATCTCCCTCCGCCGCCAACCAGAACCGGCCTCTACACCATCGATAGCCTTCTCGCCGGACAGTGGGAGACCTTCAAGAACGCCCTGGCGCATCTGTTCTTGCCCGCGCTGGTGTTGGGCGCTTACACCATGGGCGCGGTCTCCCGCATGACCCGCTCCAGCCTGCTGGATGTGCTGGATCAGGATTATATGCGCACAGCCAAGGCCAAGGGCCTGAGCAATTGGGCCCAGATCGTGCGTCATGCGTTGCGCAACGCCCTCATTCCCACCATCACTATTGTGGGCCTGGCCTTTGGCGATCTGATGTCGGGGGCGGTGCTCACCGAAACCATCTTCTCCTGGCCCGGCATGGGACGTTATGCGGTCACAGCAGCCAGCTATCTCGATTTGCAGGCCATCATGGGCGTTACCATCATCATCGCCACCACCTACATCCTCGTCAACCTGATGGCGGACATCGCCTACGGTTTGCTGGATCCACGCATCCGCATTGGAGGATAACCGCATGAGCCAGACGCCCATTTCTATCGAAGAGAACCTCTTTGCTCCCACCCCTCGCCGCAAGAAGAAC
>WGCR01000252.1 GCA_015493675.1 Anaerolineae bacterium | reverse complement strand
CTCATTAATACTATAGACGCGCAACTCGATCCTATCCAGTACTGGAACATCCATTACTAGCAAGTCTATGTATTGACACGTAGTGCAGTGATAAAAGTGATCCTTAAACCAGGTTGCAGGATAGGCTACCGCAAAGTTGACATCATTATCCTCATATAAGCGCCACTTTTCAGCAAAATATGTCTGCCGCAGAAAGAAAACCAGAATAGCAGCAAGGGCTATTATCAGATAGAGTAGACGTTTAATTTTCATGTAATCCAAGTATAATAGAACAATGCGCCAGATAGCGCATATCGATAGAAAGAGTCCAAGAAAACTGCGTCGATTATTCCCAAATTCAGAATTGAAAAGATCATCATCGATATAGATCTCAAATGTTTCATCCTCTGCGGGCCGCCCGGGTTGGGCACGATGGCGTCGGGCTGGAACAAGAAAAACCTCCTGTGAAATCTCGAAAAAACACCATCACAACGCAATTCACCCTATCATAAGGCGGCGCAAAGCCGTTGTCAACTGCCGACTCTGACAGTCATGCAAAAGTATCCTCATACACCCGTTATGCCAATGCAATCTCGCCCGTCAAGCGGTCGGGCGGCTCGCCGACCAGGCCCGTCAGGCGCACAGGCAGGATGCGATTCTCCAGATTCAGGCCCGCGGGCGTCATCGTCTCCACCCGCAGATAATTCTCGGTGTAGCCGGTCCAACGCACATCGCCCGCAGGCAGTTTCTCGCCCGGGCCTTCCCACAGGACGCTTCGCGTCGCCCCCACATAACGGCCCAGAATCTGCGCCTTCATGCGGGCGGCGAGCGCGTGGAGCTGACGGCTGCGGTCCCGCTTGACAGCGCCCGCCACCTGATTGGGCATACGGGCGGCCGCGGTTCCGGCGCGGGTGGAATAAGTGAAGATGTGGATATGCCCAAAACCGATGCGCTGCACGAACGCAACCGTCTGAGCCCACGCCTCCTCACTTTCGCCGGGAAACCCGACGATGAGATCGGTGGTGAGATTAAAATCGGGAATGGCGGCGCGGGCCGCGGCGATGAGCCGGGCGTAGGCCGCGGCGGTGTAGCGTCGGGCCATGCGCCGCAAAATCCGGTCGCTGCCGCTTTGCAGAGGCAGATGCAGGTGGGGCATCAGCCTGGGATTCTGCCAAAGCTCGAAAAAGCGTTCGGGCAAGTCCCACGGCTCCAGCGAGGAAAGACGCAGGCGGGGAATATCTGTATCGGCCAGAATGGCGCGCACCAGCGAGGAGAGGCTCTCGTCGATATCGGAACCGTACCCGCCCAGATGCACGCCCGTGAGCACTGCTTCCTGATACCCTGCCTGATGCAAAGCATTGATCTCTTCCACGATGGCGGCGACGCCGCGGCTGCGCTCCTCGCCGCGGGCCACTGTGACGATGCAGAAGGTGCAGCGGTTGCGGCAGCCATCCTGCACCTTGACAAAAGCGCGGGTGCGGCTGCCCGGATACACATAAGACGCGCCGGGCTCGGTGGCCAGCTCGGGCATGGTGGGCAGATGCCACTCGCCTGTGAGATGCGACACCAGCCTGTCCTTGTCGGCATTGCCAAGCACCAGATCCACGCCCATGATCCGGGCCAGCTTTTCCGGCTCCAGCGTGGCGTAGCAGCCGGTGGCCACCAGCTTTGCCCCCGGATTATTGCGATGCAGGCGTTTGACGATCTGGCGGGACTTGCGCGCGGCTTCGGTAGTGACGGCACAGGTGTTGAAAATGAGGATATCAGCGTCCGCGGACGCGGTCACCACCTCATGCCCGGCCAGTTGAAACTCCCGGGCCCAGGTCGCGATCTCCGCTTCATTCAGGCGGCAGCCGATGGATGTCAGGGCGATCTTCATGGCCCAATTTTATCACATCTCGCCAGTTTTGAGCTGATAGCGCCGTTTTGAAGCGCGTTCAGGAGCGCTGGCTTCGGACACGCGGCAATCTCACCCAAAAGGTCGCGCCCTGGCCCGCAGCAGAGCGCACGCCCACCCGTCCCTGATGAGCCCGGACGATCTCCTGCACGATGGCCAGTCCCAGGCCCGAACTCCCCCGCCGCCGGGCCTTTTCCGCCTGATAAAAACGGTCGAAGACATGCGGCAAATCCTCAGGCGCAATGCCCGGACCGGTGTCGCTGACCAGCGTCTCAATCACGTCCGGAGCATCAGCAGGGATGCTCACCTGGACGGAAACAGCGCCATGATCGGGCGTGTGGCGCAGCGCATTATCCAGCAAATTGGTGAAAACCTGCGCCAACCGATCCGCATCCCCCAGAATCCACAGATCGGGAGCAGCGCTGAAAGTCAGGGAGACAGGTTTTTTCGCGGCGGCGGGCTCGAATCGATGCACGGTCTCCGCCACCAGCGCTCCCAGATCAAGGCGGGTGCGATGCATGGGCTCCCGTCCCGACTCCAGTTTCGCCAGATCCAAAAGCTGATCCACCAGCCGCCCCATGCGCAGCGTCTCATCATGAATCATGCCCGCGGCCCGCTGTACGCCCTGGGGATCGGAGGCAACGCCCTCCACCAGCGCCTGCGAAAACCCCTGAATGACTGTCAGCGGCGTCTTCAGATCATGAGAGACGTTGGCAATGAACTCCTGCTGCGCCTGCCGCGAGGCCCGCACCTCCGCCGCCATATTATTGAACTGCCGGGCCACGTGCTCCACTTCGGCCGGACCCGAAACCTGCAATTGAAAATCAAGATTGCCCTGCGCGATCTCATCTGCAGCGCGGGCGATGGCGGTGAGGGGTCGGGTGATCCAGCGGCTGATGAGCCAGGAAAATGCCAATCCCACCAGCAGCGCCGCCAGCACCGCCCAGAACAGAGGAACCGTGATCTCCTCGCTCAGGCCCAGAAAACGACGCGGGGCTATCTGCACCACCAGAATCGGCGCCCGGTCAGAGGCGTCGGGCGGGGGCTGGATCGGCGCCAGGGCGTAAAAATACTCACGGCCATCGGGCCCGACAAACACGCCGCTGGTCTGTCGCTCTCTGGCGCGTTTGACCGGAGCGGGCAGGTGGCGGGAGAGAGATTTTCCCACCAATGCCCCATCCGCAGTATCGCCGATGACGCGGCCATGCTGAACCAGCACCAGACGGGAATGGCGTTTGGCAAAATCATCGGAGACCTGGCCCGCAATATCCTCGGGCGCAACGCCCTGACGCAGCATCGAGCGCACCAACCGCGCAGTTAGAGGCAGCGAAGCGCTCAGGCGGGAACGGACGATGCGCTCCTGCGCCCCGCGCCACACCAGCCCCAGCGTCACCCCCGCCGCCAGCAGGATGATCAGCGTGATGGCGGTGTAGGAGAGGAAGAGGCGAAAGCGCAGGGATTTAGTCATCGGCCTCTACAACCAGCTTGTAGCCGATGCCCCACACAGTCTCGATTCTCGCCTGTCCCCCCGCCAGTTTTTGCCGCAATCCGGCGATATGCACATCCACCGTGCGGGTGCCGCCCACATAATCATAGCCCCACACCTGATCCAGCAACTGCTCCCGGCTCAAAACGATATCGGGATGTCGCGCCAGCGTGAGCAACAAATCGAACTCCTTGGCCCGCAAAACCACCGGTTCGCCGCTGACGATCACCACCCGCCGCGGAACATCGATCTCCACATCGCCCAGTCTCAGGTGATCCCCATCCCCCGAAACTGCAGAGGGGCCTTGCGCCCGCCGCAAAATAGCCTTCACCCTCGCCACCATCTCCCGCGGGTTGAATGGCTTGGTGACGTAATCGTCCGCGCCCAGCTCCAGCCCCACGATCTTATCCACATCCTCACTGCGGGCTGTAAGCATGATGATGGGAAGATCGGTCTCCGCCCGCAGGCGCCGGCACACCTCCCAGCCATCCAGCCCCGGCAGCATCAGGTCCAGGACCACCAGATCGGGCCGGGCCTGTTTTACCTGCACCAGCGCTTCGATGCCATCCCCGGCCGTCACCGTCTCGTAGCCATCTTTATGCAGATAAAGCTGCGCCAACTCAACAATGGCGGGTTCATCATCGACAACCAGAATTTTTGTCATGGCAAAAAAGAAAAACAAGCAGGCGTGGAAAAATCGAAGATCGCAGGTATTGTAACCCAGCACTCACAGCATAACAACCCACAATGCGCAAAGTGTTCGAAAAGTGTAAAATTTCTGTAAAGTCGAGATCCGCAGGACGCCCGATCCCTCAGGTTTTTGATGTTGCACATCCGCTTTTTCCGTGTCATAATCACATGCTGATGACATTTTACAGGATTGCTCATGACAGTCTCGGTTAATTATCTCGGCCACGCCACCATCATGTTCCGCTTCGGGGAGGTGAACATCCTCACTGATCCAGTGCTAAGCGATCGCGTGCTGCATCTGAAACGACGCAATTTTTCGGGCCGTAAATGGATTCAGGGGCAGCCGAAGCCAGACATCATCCTGCTCTCACACCTGCATCTGGATCATCTGCATATCCCCTCCCTGAAGCGTCTGCCTCACGACGTCCCCCTGATCGTGCCTCGCGGGTCAGCACGCTGGTTGGGGCATGTGCTCTGCCGCCAGCTCATCGAGCTCAGTCCGGGAGATGAGTACACGGTCGGAGATGTCACCATCCATGTCACTTTTGCCGAACATGGCGGCAACATGCCGGTCATCGGGCTGGCCCAGGGCTATCTGCTGGAAGGGGAAAGAACCGTCTATTTTCCCGGCGACACCGATGTGTTCCCACAGATGAGCGAATTGGCCAATAAAAATATCGATCTGGCTTTGATTCCCATCTGGGGTTGGGGCCCAACCCTGGGCGCCGGGCATCTGGACCCCAAATCAGCGGCTGAGGCGGTGGCTTTGCTGCGCCCGAAGCACGTGGTTCCCATCCACTGGGGCTCTTTCCGCCCCATCGGCCCCATCTGGGAGATGCTGAGTTATCTGCACACGCCCGGCCCCAAATTCAATTATTACGTCAAGCAGATGGCCCCCGAGGCACAGATTCATTTTCTGGAGTCAGGGGAGACGTTTGTCATTCCCGATCAGGCCGCGGGCTTGGGGCGTTTGTCGGGATCGAAACGATAGGCCCAGGCGGGATCGCAGACGCCGCAGGTGAGGCAGCCGGCGCTATCAGGCGGGCAGTGCGGCCCCAGGCGGGCCTGCTGCGCCAGACGCCATTCATAGCGGAAGAACTTCTCCCGAACGCCGCTCTCCACTATCTGCCAGGGCATGGGCTGATCCACCGGCAATTGGCCCAGAAATTCCTCACGCTCCAGGCCATGTTGCGCCATGGTCGCCCAAAAATCCCGCACATTCAGGCGAGGGATGTCCAGCAGCACCTGGGCCAGACGGCGGTCGCCGCGGGCCAGCACGCCCTGCACTTCGGCCCAGGCAGGCGAATCCGACCGCACAGCGATTTTATGGCGTCCCAAGCGGCGCATGATGAAGGATTGGCGCTTCTTCAGGGTCTTGGCGTCGGTCATGGGCATCCACTGGAAGGGCGTGTGCGCCTTGGGCACAAAGGGCGTGGCGTTCATGGCGATGCGGCGCTTGAACAGCTTGCGGGCCCGCAGCACGAAGGCCACCAACTCCTCCATGTCCTCCTGCTCCTCGGTGGGATGCCCGATCATGAAATAGAATTTGATTTGGGGGAAATCCAGCTCCGCTGCCAGTTCCACCGCGGCCAGCAGTTGCTCCTCGGTCTGGGTTTTGGCGATGACGTCCCGCAGGCGGGCGGAACCGGCTTCAGGCGCGATGGTCAGGGTCTGGGCGCCGCTGGCCCGCAAGGCCTCCACCAGTGGCCGAGAAATGGGATCGACGCGCATGGAGGAGGCGCTGAGTTTGACGCCCATCTCCCGCAATCCCGTGGCCAGCTCATCGATCTGGCTGTGATCGGAGACTGCGGCGGAGATGAGCCCGATGCGGTCGGTGTGCGCCAGCCCCTGCTCCGCCCAATCCAGCAGCAGATCCAGAGGCAGCTCGCGCGGCGGGCGATAAACATAGCCCGCCAGACAGAAACGGCAGCCGCGACCGCAGCCGCGGGCGATCTCCATCAGGTGCATCCCCCGGAATTCGGTCTTCTGGCTGTAAAGGCTGCTGATGGGGGGAAATCGGCTCTGATCCCGCACCCACAGCCGCTGAATGCGCCGGGGCTCCTCTCCCTGCTCAGAGAGAGGAGGCGTCAGGGCCGGAACGTAGACGCCGGGCAGGGCCTGCAACTGCGCCAGCAGCTCCCCGCGCGGCGCATCCACCCCCTGCTTGAACAGGTCCACCAGATCGGCCAGCACCTCCTCGCCCTCGCCGATGACGATGGCGTCGAAAAAGGGGGCCATGGGTTCGGGATTCATGGTCACGCCCGGGCCGCCGGCAATGAGCAGAGGCCAGGAGTCATCCCGCTCCCGGGCCAGGGGCGGCACGCCCGCCTGCCGCAGCATCTCCACCACATTGAAGAAGTCCATCTCATAGGAAATGGTGAAGGCCCACACATCCACTTCATCCACGCGTCGGCCCGATTCCAGAGTCAACAGCGGGCGCCGGGCCTCAAATCCGCCTTTATCCCAGAAGACGCGTTCGCAGACCACATCGGGAAAAGCGTTGAAGCCACGGTAGAGCACCTGTAAGGCCAGGGAGCTCATGCCGACATAGTAGGTGTTGGGAAAGGCCAGGGCGACTACCAAACGTCCGCCCCAGTCCTTGAATATGGCGCCCGTCTCTTCATCCAACAGGGACTTTTGTTGCGTTCGTATCTTCCAGGTCATAACTTTTTCATTCTACCAGATTTTTTATGGAAAGACGACCTGGCGCGCATACCAAATGAGGCAAAGCCATACCTTCCTCTGATTGAGCCTATAAGGTTGATGAAGCAAGGCGCTTGAGCGTCTTTCAGCTATGGGCCCGGCTTCTTGGAGCCGGACGCCAACGCAAGCCAAGCGCGATGCACATTGCGTTGTTTGCTGGCTCAACAGGAATTCAGGGGGTATCCCGACCTCCGGGAGGTGGACGAGTGGCCTTTGACTTGACCAAGCGGATTTCGTCCACCTCCCGGAGGTCAAATGGCAGTCAGCCCCCTGAATTCCAAAAGTGCCCGTTTGTTTACCGCCTCCGCCTGGGGCTGAAGGCCCAGGCTCAAAGCTGAAAGCGGCTGAAGCCGTTTTTCGACAGTCCGCCTCAACTTTGAAACGCCCTCACACGCCGGGTGAGTTCCAAAATTGGGGCGCACCGGCCGGATAGAATTCGGTTCTGAGGGCGTTCCGCCGCATGTCCTCCTGCGAGGACATTTTCGGGCGCAAATTGGCCTGTCTGCGCAGGCAGACAAGCGGCCGCAGGCCCCCAGCCCTGATTTCAAT
>WGCR01000251.1 GCA_015493675.1 Anaerolineae bacterium | reverse complement strand
TGCTATTCGAATTGATGTTGATGGCCAATGGGGCGCCGCCTTCTCTCTGTCCATAGATTATCCTGTTTACAAGTTGGCCATCGACATAGGCGCTATACGTATCGCCAGACACCTCCAGTTTGATTCGGCTGCCAAATTTATTAACACTAAATTCGCTAGAGGTGGAAATGAGTTTCCATTCATTTTCTTTGAAATCATACCACTGAATACGCGTCGAGCCATAGTAGTCTATTTCCATTAGCGCCTGGAAGGTGGGGGAAAAGAAAAAGCGAATCTTGGAATTGTTATCAAAACCCTTTCCCTCGTGACTGGACAACGTGAATTCCAGGGTGTAGTTATCCAGAGAGGCGTTCCCAATTTCGACCGTGGTTTCTTGATCTATTGGCGATGTAAGCTGGCCGTCACTGGTAATAGGCTCGACGCCGATCACTCGCCATTGAGGATTTAGGCCGTTATTGAAGTTGTCGCTGAAAGGTAAAGATAGAGGCGGGTTTGGATCGGTAGTGGGTTGCGGAGCTGTCGTGGGTTGGGGCGTGGCCGTGGGGTGTGGTGTGGGGGTGTCTACGAGAGGCGTAGCAGTGGGGGTGTCGGCCGGCATTGTTGTGGCCGTTGCCGGAGCGGATGTAGCATTTTGGGCTACGGCCGTTAGAGTGGCCTGCACAACAGCAGCGACATCGACGGTTGGAGGGGCGGCGTTGTCTCCTGAACAGCCTGCCAGTAGCAGAAGGGAAGTGGAAAGCAAGGCGAAAAGAATCATGCGTGAATTATGCAAAATATTCTGGACCACAGTGAATATCTCCTGATAGTTTTTGTGATGATTTGATGTTTGTTGTTCTACCACTCAAATAATCCGCTGACGCAGGCCGTACTCCTGGGCCGGAGGCATGAGCTCCTGCTCGATGCCAACCACATCCAGAGATTCCCGCACGGTTTGTTCGACGGCTTTTTCCAGCGCTATCAGGTCGTCCTGGTCGAATTCATTGGGCTGCACCCGCAATGGGGCCAGGATATCTTTATCGGTAATGAACTTATATAGCGCATAGAGCGTCATGATCAGCAGGGCAATCCAGGCGCCCAGATACACCGGGCCCAGGCAGCAAAGCATGCCTACCAAGTTTCCTAGCCCGGACACCCCGCCCAATCCCACATTCACGTTATCTGCCGATCCAGATAACATCACGGGATAAAACAAGGCGAAAAGCGCCATCAATGCCACGATAACGATTCTGGCAGTGCTGATGGGGCCTTTGAAGTAGCTCACCTGCGAGATGTAAAGATCCTTGCCAAACTGGGCAATGTATAGCCCAATCGTGGCCCGCCCCCGCTGGATGAGATAGTAAGGACGCTGCTCCACCAATAGCCCCTTGGCCACAAGAATTTGGGGCTGTACAAAGGCGGAGGGAATGCGACGTTCCTGGAATCGATTGGTCACTGCATTGCGCAGGTCTTCCGCCTTTTCTCCCAGATTATCGAGCAGCCAGGCCACATGCCTGCCGCGCGTTCCCTTTCCAGCGAAGGGCCCCCAGATACTGGCAGCGGAAACGCCAGTATAGTCTGACGGATAAGATGAAGGCTCTGAAGTCGAAATTGAAGCTGGGGCGGAGACAGATGCGCTATCAAGAGGAGGAGCGGGCTCCGGGAAATCTCCCGCGCTCATAGCTGCATCGTTGGATGCGACAGCAGGGAATCCCTCCAGCGGTTCATCGGTGAGATAAGGCAATGAATCAGAAAAGTCATCAACGCCGCCATAAGATGGTTCGTTTGTTTGTGGTGAGGCGGTGGGGAGAGGCTGGCCGCAATGAATACAAAACTTGCCGCTGCCTGGATCTGGATCGCCGCAATGAGGACAGGGCGTTGGCATCGTAGTTTCTCCTTGAGAAAAGATAAGGGAAATGAAGATGAATGATCGATGATTAAGGAGCGGTGTGTTTGGAAGAGGGGCTGTACATCAAGCATTCTCCCTCAGTTGGATGCGCCGCAATTGGGACAGAATTTACCATTTGGGTTCAGCTTTCCGCCACACTGATGGCAATAGTTCGTTTCTGCATAACCAGAAGATGCAAATCGCGGTGGCGTCGAGGAGGAATAGGTGTAAGAGGGACGGGATGACGATGACGATCGCGAGCGGAAAAAGAAGAAGACGCCCGAGAGCAGCAGTATTGCCACAATCACTCCCCCAACCAACGGCAATATCCCGCCCAGGCCCGATTTGGGCTTGAAGACAGCATCCATTTGTTGGCCCATGCCATGCCACGAAACATCTCCTTTGCCCGACACCGTGCCGTTGCTTTCCATCACCTCTCCCACATGCAAATCGAGTTTGTAATCGCTGAAGTCCCCCACCGATGAGAAGGAAAACTGCGTCAAGCCATTCTCATCCAACGTCTGAAACGAAGCGCCGCCATCGAAAACGAAATCATTGAGACGGTCATATCCGGCGCCAGATGTTTTGATGATGTAAGTCAGGCTGCCGTCATCGTTCACTTTTTTCTTCCACTTATAGTTTACG
>WGCR01000250.1 GCA_015493675.1 Anaerolineae bacterium | reverse complement strand
TGTGTATAAGAGACAGGCATCGATACGTTCTCCGGCAGTTATGTGGGCGCGTGGCTGCTGGATGACGATATACGGTTGGTCACCTACGACGTGGCCGCCAATCTCGAATCCACCAACTACGGGCCCGTGAACGGCTACGACCCCATCTACCAGGGCCCGGGCATCCAACTGCGGGACGACGGACATCTCTACATCCGCCTGACTCAAAACCCCAACGACCTCATCGACCCCAACGGCGATCCCATCGACCCCATCCCCGCAGATGTGGACCCCAATCACAACGCCATCTCGGTCTTCTTCTCCTCCGTTTTGTTTTATCTGGATGGGGCGGAATATGTGCAGTTCCGGGATCTCGACTTCGCCCACGCCAAATACATCTTCGACATCCGCAACGCCAGCCACCACATCACATTCGAAGGCTGCACGCTCGATTCGGGCGGCTACGGCATGGTGGTGCGGGACGCCCACGATTTCGATATCCGGGACTGCGAGTTCAACAGCGGCCTGCCCGATTACGTCTATTGGACCGATGTGAAGAATGGCGCTTACGAAACCGCGGAGGCCTATCCCGAGCACCAGTCCAAGGCCATCACCGGCAATCTCAGCGGCTTCGATATCCGCGGTTGTCTGTTTCGGAACAGCATGGATGGCGTGGGCGTGATGGATGGCTCGGTGGACGTCAGCATCATCGGCAATCGTTTTTTGGTGATGCGAGATGACGCCCTGGACCTGCGTCCGGGCATCGCGGATGTGGAGATCGCCCACAATTTGCTGTGGAAGGTGGGATCGGGCGTCTCGATGACCGAAACGGACGCGGATCCCCTGGGGCATGTCTACATCCATCACAACATCATCGACACATCCATCTACCAGCATGGCGGCCGTGAGGGGTGTTATCGGGAGGAGAATTGGCCCACGTGGACGGTGCTCGATCCCTTTGGCTCGCATGGGGAGGACGAAGCCGCCTGGTGGAAGGTGTATAACAACACCTGCGTTGGCCGCAAGAGCGGCTACGAGAACGCGCCCGCAGGCCCGCACGCCATCGCCGGCAACCCCGAAAAGTATGTCGAAAACAACATCTTCCTGATGCTGGACGACCGCACCATTTTCCGCGGGGATCACGCCGACACCGGCGCGCACTACGATGGCGACGTCTTCCACCGCCTGGCCTCGGGCCCCAAGCCCCTGTTCCGCGATTTCGGCGATGGCGGCGATTACGACACCCTGGCCCAGTTCCGCAGCCAGTCGGGAACGGATTGGGAGATGACGGGTCTGGAGGAAGACCCGGAGCTGGACATGACCGCCATCACCGGGGCCGTTTATGACGCCCCGGCCATGTGGCAGCGCTACACGCCCGCCAATTTGCACATGTTCACCCCGGGCGCATCCTACCAGGGTCTGGGCTGGCCCGAGACCGGCCACGATTTCTATCGCGGGGCCGTGGCGCCTTTGCATCTGTGGGCGGCGCCGGACGCTGCCGCGCTGCATATCACCTGGGAGCTGACCGCCACCCTGCCCGTGACCGCCACCTGGCGCATCAGCTACGCCGGGCCCGCGGGCGACGCCCCCTCTCCCATCAACGGTATTCCCCTGGACGACCGCGGCCACTCGCTCACGGGCCTGACCAATGGCGCGGCCTACACCGTCACCATCAACGCCATGGTGGCGGGCAGCCCGGTCATCACCGATGTGGTCTCGGCCCAACCCGCGTCCCCGCCCCCGCTGGCGCCCGCGCTCACGCTCACGCCGCTGGACGCGACCACGCTGCGGTTGAGCTGGCAACGCACAAGCGGCGATCTCCGCTACCAGGTGTGGCGGAGCGAGACGCCCTATTTCGATCTCAGCGGGCCGGGCGCGGGCCTGGTGGATGCTGCGCCCTGGCAGTACGATGACGTCTCGGCCTTGGGCGACCCCGCGGTCAATCACTACTACCGGGTGGTGGCCCTGCGCAGCAATGGCGCCGCCACCATCTCCGGGCGGGTGGGCGAGTTCGATTTCGGGCTGACGCCGGGCGGGCCATGATAGGCCGATCTCACGCAAAGACGCAAAGGCGCAAAGGAAAAAGAAGCAAAGAAAGATAGAACGCAGGAAAGGCTGAAAAAGCTGATTTTCGCAGATAAGGAAAGATGAAGAAAGGTCTCACGCAGAGCCGCCAAAGGCGCAAAGCGTCTGAGTTGCGACAATTACCCAGCGTTGCTGCGACTGGCTTCTTATAATCGATCGCTGTATAATAGACATTATCGGAAAAAGTCATTCGCAAATCCGCCAAGGCGCAAAATGCCTAATGATTTTGTCAGGAGGCTACTAACAAACATGAGCGAAAACAAGCGTTATCAGATCAATACCGCATACCGGCTGAACGTCACCGCCGAGCTTACTCCCGACGAAGAGGAGGGTGGGTACTCTGTGTACTGCCCCGAATTGGACATTTACACCCAGGGGGAAACTGTGGCAGAGGCCATCGCTAATCTCCGCGAGGCGGCGGAAGGATACATCGAAGTGGTGGGATTGGATGGAATCAATCTGCGCCCCAAACCAGTCATCCGCAAAGAAGTTGAGTTGATGGTGTATGCCTAGATTACCACGTATCAAAGGCCAAACGCTGGTGCGCGCAATGGAACGGGATGGGTTTGAGGTCGTTCGCATCAAGGGCAGTCATTACATTCTGCAAAAAACTTTCCCCGATGGCGAGGTCGTGACTATTCCCGTGCCCGTTCACCACGCCCACAATGTCAAAGTTGGCACGCTTGCTGGCATCTTGCGCAAAGCGCGCATCAGTCGAGAGCGATTACAAGAATTATTGTAAGAAGCTATAATGTGCAGGGGAAAAAGATAAAGTTTAGTGGGCGGAGTTCGATTTCGGGCTGACGCCGGGCGGGCCATGATAGAACGCGGAAAAGGCCGAAAAGGCTGATTTTCGCAGATAAAAGCAAAATGAAGGTCGGTCTCATGTAGGGCCGCCCAGGCGCAAAGGAAGAGGGACGGGAGGAAGGACTCGGGCCCGCCACCGCCCCCCCCGCTCCCCAGCCGGATGCGCCATCCGGCGGCCACTCTCGCCAACCTGGCCAACGCCATCAACGCCTGCTCCCGACCTTGAAGCGTCTCCGAGACCTTCAAGGTCTCGGTCGACAGGTGCTCCTACCAACCGCGAGGACGTCTATGCCTGTCCTGAGCGCAGCCGAAGGAACAATGGCTCTTCGTACGAAAAGCCATGTGACGGAAAACTGGCATGCACGGTTCGGGAACGACAGCGGGGGCATAGCGACCAGCGCGACCTCAATTGGGCAGACAAGAACCTAGTCAGCTAATAATACTAATTGAGCTTTTGCTATTTTTAATAATTGGTCTAGTTCGTTCTTTTGGAAAGACAACTCTTTTTTAAGTTTTGATATTTCGTTTAGAACGATTTTCATTTCTTGTTCCAATTGCGCTATCTTAGCGAGGTAATCTGATTCTTGAAGAGAATTTTTCAAAAAGTTTTTGCTTCTATAGCTCAAATTTTGCAGCGGACGCAATGTATTTAACTGATTACGGACGTATTGCTCTCTCTTTTCAAGCTCAGCAATAGAGG
>WGCR01000249.1 GCA_015493675.1 Anaerolineae bacterium | reverse complement strand
GCCCGGGACAGGCCGGGCCCGCCAGCATCATCGGACGCATCCCCATCGTTTTTTTCGCCTTCCTGCTATGGGGCTTCATCCGCCGCAAGGCCCGTCGCGAAGTTTTCCAGAAAGAAGCCGCAAAACATGATGAACTCTGGACGCGACTGCTGCCGCTGGGCGTTCTGGATATCGCCCTTTTCGGTTTCTGGCGTATCCGTCCCGCTCACCCTGTCGAGCCCCCCAACGCCAATTCCTGACGCCAACGCCGTCAAGGTCTGACGATGCCCCATCCAGATGAAAACACGCCCGTCATTCACATCGTGGGCGTTTGCGGGAGCGGTAAAAGCACGCTGGCTCATCGCCTCAATCGCCTGGGCTATCAGGCGCGGCAGATTTCGCAGGAGCATTCGGGCGTGCCCGATCTCTGGCGCTGGCGCTGCACTCCCGATGCGCTGGTTTATCTCGACGCCAGCAATGAGCAAATTCGCCAGCGCTACCCTACGCTGAATATGACCGACGCCTATCTACAGAAAGAACGGGGGCGATTGGCTCACGCCCAGGACCACGCAGATTGCATCATCCACACCGATGGTCTTGACCCCGGGCAGGTGTTGCAACGCGTGCTGGCCTGTCTGGAAACCAGGGGAATCAAGCCGTAGCGCTCCGAATCGCGGCTAATGAGAGGAAAGGGACGCCCGCAAACGGGGTGGCGCGGTTTATTTTTGCATCGCACAAAACATGAAGATTTGTTCATCCGTACAGAACGGGATCGCCGATCCAGATTTTCCTATCCCCTGTTTTTGCGATACACTATGCTTCCTCCCCACCCAAATCTAATGAGGAGTAACACGTGTAACCATGAAACGACCGATCCTAACTTTTTCGATTATCATCCTCGTCATCATGAGCATTGCCGGTCTGGCGTCCGCCGAGTCGCCTGCTACAAAGCCTGCTGATGAGCTTAACAAGAGCCAAACGCGCCCCGAGATGGAATCATCGTGGCTGCTGCATCCGCCCGTGGTCGATGGTGACCTCAGTGAATGGGCGGGGCAAACCAAACTCTATCTTACTGGCCAGAATGCCGATTATCCTGCAGGCAGCGACCTGTTTTCCCCGGAAGACCTCAGCGCCTGGGCCAGCGTCATATGGACCAGCCAACGCGTTTATCTGGCTATTTCCGTCACCGATGATTACGTTGTCAGCGGTTCCACTGCATGGCGAACCGACGACATGGCCGGATTTGTCTTCGATGTGGACAACTCGGGCGATTTTTCGGCGGATGACATCAACCTTACCCTTAATCCCGACAACCTGGTGACCGCCAATGGCGGCTGGCCCGCGGGCTATGAATGGGCCATCCATGAGACAGCCACTGGCTGGCAGGGAGAAGTCAGCATTCCCATGTCGCAATTTGGCGGCGTAGATTTTCTTGGCGACATACAGGTGGGCTTCACCTGGGGCGTCCAGGATAACGACGGCGTCGGCGTCGAAAACTGGATGAGTTGGGCCGGGCCGGAATTTCTGAAAGCGACGCCTCAGGAAGGTCTGCTGACTTTCACCAATGGCCCGGTGCGTAAATGGGTCGCCTTCCATCCTGGCGTCGATGGCTATGACGGCATCATCGATTCAACCCTCGATAGCTGGCATCCCGATCAGCGTTATGGCGACAACAAAGACCTGATTCTGTACAGTCGTAATAATTATCATCTGGTGTTGAAATTCGACATCCCCGATCTGGGCCAGGATGTACGCGTGCTGGACGCCAAAGTGCATATCAATTTCACCAGCAGCAATCACGACTGGACATCTTATGTGCGAGTGTATCGCTTACTGCGGCCCTGGGATGAATCTGCGGTTACCTGGTATAACGCCGACGCGGCCACCCGATGGGCCAGCGGCGGCGCCAACGCTATTGGCAAAGATCGGGAAAATCGACGGGTATCCGTTCTCACGCTGGATAGTCTTGGCTGGAAAACCTTCGACCTCTCCAATGATGTTGCGACCGACATGTACGAACACCCGGAAAAGAACTACGGGCTCATTTTCCGGGCGGAGGAAGGTTCGTCTGTGGCGTATCATCTGGCCAGCTCCGAAGCTGGATCAGAGAACGCTCCCTGGATCGAAGTTTATGCTGAGTTTCCTCCCGACCAGGGAAACTAATCCCCGTTATTTTCTCACCCCATCGCAACAACGAAAGCCTCCGGCCCGCCCGCCGGGGGCTTTTTTGTTGCGGAAATAAGTGGTTCTTTTGGATTTCAAGGGGTGAGATGCCGGGCGGATTGCGAATCCGCCCTGGGGAGCTATGCTTCTGAGCCGGATGCGTTATCCGGCGGGGATCGCAGACCAGCCCCCCCCCTGAAATCCGGTTGAGCCATAGGTTTCCGGCATAGTACGTCTAGTACTCAGTCAATTGTAGTTTGAGTGATGGTCGTTATTCAAAAACGACCGGTTTCAGAATAGATTACGGATGTAAATCCTCAATATCCTTGGGGTTATGTACTGAACAAAAATTCAGGCTATCCGTCATTTTACGGTTGACTAAG
>WGCR01000248.1 GCA_015493675.1 Anaerolineae bacterium | reverse complement strand
GTGTTTTCCTCGTCAAAAGGGGCGCTGGAAGCGTCGGCGCAGGCCGACGAGCGGCCAAAGGCCCTTGGCCCTGATTTTAATCGGCGGGTTTGGACGCCAGGACGACTTCGGTCGATCAACCAGCAATTAGCCATTGACAATTCCCATGATCCCCCAAACCTACACCCCCGCGCCGCCCAGAGCCCTGCCCGGCTACATGGGCAAAATTCTGCGCCTGGATCTTTCAACCGGCAAGATGTGGGACGAACCCATCGACGAGGCCTACGCCGAGCAATTCGTGGGCGGCAGCGGCCTGGCCGCCCGCTATCTGTGGGATATAGTCACGCCCGAGACCGATCCCCTGGGCCCGGACAATCCCCTCATTTTTATGACCGGGCCCCTGGTGGGCACCAGCACGCCCGCCGCGGGCCGATTCTCCGTAGTCACCCGCTCGCCCGCCACCGGCCTGCTGGGCGAAGCCAACTCGGGCGGCTACTGGGGCCCGGAACTGCGCCGCACCGGCTACGACGGTCTCATCATCACCGGCCAGGCGCAGCGCCCCGTGTGGCTGGAGCTGCGGGAGGCTGCCGCCCCCCTGCTGCACGACGCGGGCGATCTCTGGGGCCTGGATATGTATGAGACCCAGAACGCGATCCGGGCGCAGATGAGCGATAACCGGACGCGGGTGGCCTGCATCGGGCCCGCGGGCGAGAACCAGGCGCTCTTTGCGGGCGTGATGAACGATCATGGCCGCGCCGCGGCCCGCACCGGCGTGGGCGCAGTCATGGGCAGCAAGCTGCTGAAGGCCATCGCCGTGCGCGGCAAGGCCAAAGTCCCCATCTTCCGCCCCGCCGAAAACAAGCAGATCGTGCGGGAGATGACCAACCATGTGGTGGAGGACCTGACTGCACAGATGATGCGCCTGGGCGGCACCATGCTCAACATGGATTTGGGCCCGGGCGTGGGGGATGTGCCCGCGTTCTACTACTCCACCAACGTCCTGGGCGAGATCGACGACAAAATCAACGCCGGCGAGCTCAGCGACAATTATCTCAAACGCCACGTGCCCTGCTTCCGCTGCCCCATCGCCTGCGGCCGCGAGATTCGTTTGCCCGAGACCGGCGACGAGGTGGTGGATGGCCCCGAGTACGAGACTGCGGTCTCCTTCGGGCCCATCATTGGCAGCGATGACCTGGAAGCCGCGGCCTATGCCGGGCATCTGTGCAACAAATTCGGGTTGGACACGATCTCCACCGGCTCCACCATTGCCCTGGCCTACGAGTTGTTCCAGGACGGCATCATCGACGAAAGCGACACGGGCGGATTGAAGCTGGCCTGGGGCGATCCGCAGCCCGCCCTGATCCTCATCGAAAAAATCGCCTATCGCCGGGGATTTGGCGACCTGCTGGCCCAGGGTGCGGCGCGAGTAGCCGCGCATTTCCGCGTCTCCGGGCGCGCCGTCCACGCCAAAAAGCTGGAACTGCCCTACCATGATGTGCACGCCTACTCGGGCCAAGGCGTGGTCTACGCCACCTCCCCCCGCGGCGCCGACCACATGGCGGGGGATGTGTATCACTGGGAGATGGGCAACGAAATCCCCGAGCTGGACATCACCTACGGCGATCCGCAGGATGAGTCGCTGGAGAAGATGGCGATGGTGGCCCGCATCATGGACTTTCGGGCGCTGACCAACAGCCTCATCCTCTGCCACTTCGAGGACGTGGTCATCCCCGATCTGCTGGCCCTGATCGAGTCGGTCACGGGCTGGCAATGGGCAGTGGACGACCTACGCACGACCGCCAGTCGCATCTTCGAGCTCAAACGCCTGCTCAACGCCCGCCTGGGCATGACCCCGGCCGACGACGCCCTGCCCGAACGCATCCTCAAAGCCTATGATGACGGCCCCGCGGCTGGCTACGCGCCGAACCTGGTCGCCATGCTCGAACGCTATTACGAGGCCCGGCAGTGGGATCGGGCCACGGGCGTGGCAAAACCAGAGCGGCTGGCGGAGCTGGGGTTGGATACGCTCGCCTCATAACAGCCGCGAGGCCATTTTCATAACGAATTGCGTTCCTCTTCCCCATCGCGATATAATGCTCACACATCTTGAAATAAAAAGAGGATGCTGATGAGCGCCATAAACAAGGAATACGACACGATTTTATCGCAAGTGCGACGCTGGCCAGTGGATAAGCGAATCGCGTTGTTGGAAGACGTCCTGCACACGCTGGCTCCCACTGAAGAGCGAGAAAGCGCGCGGCCAAAAGACACATTCTCGAAAGCGCTGGGCCAGTTACGCGGCAGCGAGGCCGCCCCATCGGACGATGAGATCAAGGCGATGATCGCCGAGCGCCGGATGAAAAAATAGGGTTGATGCGCGTCTGGACGCCATCGCCCGCTTCCTCCATCCCACATCAACCATGCTCATGCCGTCATCAACGACCCAAACAAAACGCCTCGGCCTCATCCTCAGCGGCGGCGCGGCCTTCGGGCTGGCGCATATCGGCGCGCTGCAAGTGCTGGAGGAAGCGGATGTGCGCATTGACGCGATAGGAGGAACCAGTGCTGGCGCTATGATTGGCGCTGCCATTGCGGCGGGCAAATCAGTGCGGGAGATCACGCAGGTGGCGTATCGCATTAACTGGCTGCACATGGCCCGCCCCACCCTCTCCCGCTACGGTTTCATCTCCTTCCGTAAGCTGGAGTCGCTGATGAACGACTGGCTGGGGCATGCCACCTTTGCCGATCTGAAGATTCCATTCATCTGCGTTGGCACCGACGTACTCACAGGCGAGCCGCGTATCTTCAGCCAGGGCAGCGTGGCCCATGCGGTGCGCATCAGCGCCAGCGTGCCTCCCATCATCGTCCCCGCTCAAGAGGATGGCAGGTATTATGTTGATGGCGGATTTTCCAATAATCTTCCCATCCAACCGGTGGAAGAAATGGGCGTGGATGTGACGCTGGCCATTAATCTCTTTGGCAAGGCATCGCGGATGCCCCGCAACTACATCGCCTACGCCCAACTCATCCTGGGCCACATGCTCACTCGATCTGCGGGCGATCCCAATCGGGCCACGGTGCTGGTGACGCCCAACCTGGCGGAACAATTGGCCGGGTGGTTCCGCCGATCTTATGTTGATTTGGGACGAGAGGCAATGCAGGAAAAGCTTCCCGAACTCATGGCCGCCCTAGGCTGACAACCATGAAAACGCTGTTAATCACCGGTGTGGCGGGACCAATGGGGCGTCAAATAGCCAGACTTGCCGCCGATAGCGGTATGCGCGTATTGGGCATAGATGTAACGCCGCTACCCCGGCCCGTGCCAGGCCTCACCTTTATCCAGAGCGATATCAGAAACCCCCTCCTCGGGGATTTTATCAAAGCAGAGCAGGTCGATACGATTTTGCACGGCGCTTTTCGCTGGCGTAAGCGCCGAGGAGAAGCGATTTTCGAAAACAATGTGCTGGGAACTGCAAAATTATTGGAAGCCGCAGCAAGGGCGCGGGTCGAGCACGTTATTTTTCCCTCCAGTATTTTTATCTATGGGCCCGGCATATTCGGAGCCTCGGAAGAAACGCCATTCCAGGTGCGCTCACGCTACGCTTTCGTTCGCCATCTGCGTTCCATTGAACTTCTCCTCAGTGGATTCCGCAAGCAAACGCCCGACACCATTCTGACCGTGCTGCGATTTGCCCACATATTGGGCGGAGGCTACCCATCCCCGCTGGCCCGTTATCTGGCGCTACCCGTCGCCCCAACGCTGTCGGGCCATAATCCATTGATGCAGGTGCTGCATTTTGACGATGCTATATTGACGCTTTTTCAAACGTTGCTCGAACGCCCTGAGGGCGTCTTCAATATCGCTGCGCCCGAGCCGCAAGCGTTGTATGCTATGCTCAATGCTTGTCGAACGCCACGCACCAATGTGCCCTCTCTGGCGGTCAAAGGGTTACGCTGGATGCCGGGCGTGGGACCAAAGACAAAGACCATCCTCCCATTACCCTGGGAATATCTACGGGACTCTCTGACGATGACCACCCAAAAAGCGGTCAAAGACCTCGGGTTCGAACCAACTCATAGTGGCGAAGAGACTGTAAAAATCTTTGCGGAGAATTTAGCGCAACAGCGAAACGCCACACTTTCGCGCCGGTTGGCCCGCCAGAGAGCGAAAGACATCACACGCGTTTTACAATACCTTCGCCAAAAATAGAGAGGGGGTGAGTGAGTAGTATAGGAGAAATCACGACCAAATGGTCTGAGTGCGTCGCAGCGGGCCCGCGCTGCCATCCCTACCGCAAGCGGAAAATCAGCAGGTGGGAATGGCAGCCGCGAGCGCATATTCATTGCCGGTGAGCGACAGAGCGAACGGCAATCGCTGTGCGAAACATCATCAGTCGAACGAACTCATAAACCCATTATTTTCGACGATAATTTCTTCGGCCAAACGCACGGCCAATTGGAGTGAATCGATATTAGTGATGTAACTGTCTCGAATCTGCAATTCATATTTCACATTGCCGTTCTGGTCGCCGATGGTGCGGATATAGAGATTCATGCGACTGCCAATGCGGATATACTGGGCGCTGGCAAACTCCTTGCCCTTGAATGTCCAATGTCCAAATACATCATGCAATAGGAATGTTCCAATTTGTCGTGGGAATTCCATAATAAACTCCTTCATTCAAGTAGCTGTAACGACATAATCTTCAGCAGGCGCTTCCACTTCTCGAATGGCGCCCTCCAGGTGACCAATCACAACACCCGCGGTAGCGTCACCCCAGACATTGACCGCAGTGCGGAACTGGTCGAGAATACGATCGATTGCCAAAATAATGCCGATGCCATCCAACGGCAACCCCACAGCAGTCAACACGATACCCATCGTCACCAGCCCTGCGCCAGGAATAGCTGCAGCGCCAATAGCCGCCAAGGTGGCCGTGATAAAGATAATAACCTGCTGCGCTATTGTCAGATGAAAACCCATCAATTCAGCAATAAAGATGACGGCGATAGACTCATAGAGAGCCGTGCCATCCATATTAACGGTTGCTCCCAAGGGAAGGACAAAGTTGCCGATACGAGCATCAACGCCAGCGCGATTTTCCAGACAATCCATGGTGATGGGCAGGGTGGCCGCACTCGATGCGGTGGACCAAGCAGTCATAATGGCGGGGGACAACGCCTTGAAAAGCTTAAGTGGATTGTAGCGACCAATGAAGAGCACGAGTAATGGCAAGGTGATTGCGGCGTGGATTCCCAATCCCAAAAGGACGGTTACGCCATACTTGGCCAATGCTGCCAAAGCCGGTATTCCCAACTTCATCATCAACGAAGTCACCAATAAAAAGATGCCATACGGAGCCAGTTCCATCACAATCATCACCGATCTGTTCATCATCTTATCGAGGCCACTGACCACTTGAACAAATGCGTCTGTCTCCCTGCCAATAAGAGCGGCGACAACCGCAAGGAAGATAGTGAAGAAAATAATTTGCAATACAACCCCCTTGGCAAAAGCGCCCGCAGGGTTCTTGGGAATCATGTCGATCAAGACATCGGCAATGATCAAAGAAGTTGGCTTTTCGCCCACATCCTGCGCAGCCACCTTGTCGGGAACCTGAGTAGTGATTCCCGCATTCTCCAGGGTTTTCTGATCAATACCATAGCCTGGATGAATGATATTCACAAGAACGAGCCCCACCAACACAGCCAGGGCCGTAGTGGTGAAATAATAAAGAATAGTTTTTGAACCAATTTTGCCCAACTCTCGGACATCGCCCAAATTGACAATGGCCATAAAGATAGAGGCAAAGACCAATGGAACGATGAGCATACGCAAAAGACGCACAAAAATATCGCCGCCACGTGCAGCTATTTCATTGAACCACCACAAGAACGACCCCTTGGCGGCATCCACACCCCCAATCTGATTAAGCACGATTCCCAAAATGAGTCCGCCCACAATTCCGATTAGAATTTTCCACTGAAGGTCGAGACCTTCCTTCTTACCTGAATTGCCAGAACCAGACATTGTTTCCTCCTTGAATGAATAAGAGTGAGACGATTGATGAGAGATGAAACTATGATCGCCCTAAAACAGAACACCACTGACCAGTTTTAGGGGGTGATCAACAAATATACAAAACACAACCGCAAAAGGATTGTGTTCATCTGACAATCAAGGCTCAAGCAAATTCAGGCGTTAATGCAACTACCAGCTTGCTCTGATTTTCCCCACCTAACAAACAAAACGTCGCTGCTCTTATCTGACATCATGCTGCTGACAAAGCTCAATGACTCGAGCATGATTAAAAGAAAAACTGAGCGCCAACATCATCGGAAATTATCTTCAATAGCGTCTGTCAAACAATCCGGCAAAAAGTAATATAAAAGATATTTTATCACAAAATACTCTTAATGTCAACAACCTTAGCCTACATTTCGCACCTTGAGAACCGAATAAAGAGAGAAAGATGACGAAGATGCTCCTTTGTGGCAAAGTAT
>WGCR01000247.1 GCA_015493675.1 Anaerolineae bacterium | reverse complement strand
GTGCATTCGCTCAGGAGGCGTGTTCAGCCCAGCCGATATTGGAACCGGAGGGAACATCCAGACTTGGGAAGTCAGCTTCGCTGACGTTGACGCCGATGACCACGTTGCGGCCCAGCCGCGTGTTTTCCGGGATGCGACTCTTCTGTCCCACCAGCGTGATGCCGGTGTTGAGGATGTCGGGCATGGCGGGATTGGGGATGTTGTCATCGCCCGCGCCCACCTGGGCGCCGGCGCCGATGACGACGTCTCTGTCCAGAATGGCCCGGTCCACCACCGCTCCGGTTTCGATGATGGCGTCGTTCATGATGATGCTGTCACGCACGATGGCGCCGGATTGGATGATGGCGCCCGGCCCGATGATGGATCGGGTAACCTGCCCCAGGACGCGGGCGCCGTCGCTGAGCAGATTCATGCGCGCCTGGGCGTCTTCGCTGAACAGAACCGGCGGATATTGTTCGGAGTGCGTGTGAATAGTCCAGTGCGGATCATTCAAGTCCAGGGCCGGGATGTCGGCCAGCAGCGCCATATTGGCTTCGTAATAGGCTGGAGCTGCTCCGACATTGGCCCAATAGCCCTCGAACTCATAGGCGTAGATGCGTTTGTCTTTCACCAGCTTCGGCAGCACCTCGCCGCCGAGATCGTGAAATTTTTGGCCGGGCCCGCGCAGCCAGTTCGCCAGCAGATCAGCATTGAAGACATAGACGCCCATGCTGGCCAGATTGGATCGGGTGCGGCGCGGTTTCTCTTCGAAGCGGAGGATGCGCCCTTCGCCATCAGTGGCGACCATGCCATAGCGATAGGTCTGATGCGGGCTCACCGGGCGCACTGCGATGGTCACATCGGCCTTGTGGCTGCGGTGAAAGTTGATGAGGTGCTGGTAATTCATCTTGTAAATGTGATTGCCGGAAAGCACCAGCACTTCGTTGGCGCCACTTTCCTCCACCACATCGAGATTGAAGCGTAAGGCGTCGGCGGAACCTTTTTCCCATACGCCTTCTTCCTGCGGATGGGTTTGATAGGGCTGCAACAGACGCACGCCGCCGCTGGATCGATCCAGGTCCCAGGGCTTGCCAGAGCGGATGTGCTCATTGAGCGGACGGGGCATGTACTGGGTGAGCACGGCGACATTGAAAATGCCGGAGTTGACGCAATTGGAAAGGGGAAAATCGATGACGCGATATTTCCCGGCAAAGGGCGTGGCCGATTCAGGTCTGCGGGCGGTGAGAACAGCCAGGCCAGGCCCGGCGCCTCCCGCCAGGATCATGGCGATGACATTATTCATGCGGACGTCTCCTCCGATGATGGGGTGGCGTGAGTTTCTGTTGAAAGGGGTGTTGCGTCGGACGGGGGCAGCTGGACGCCCTCCCGGTGTACAGATGCGCCGGAGGGGATTTCTGACAGATCCTGGAAGGCCTCTTCGCTGACGTCGGCGTCGATGAGTACATTGCGGCCAATGCGCACCTTGGCGGGGATGTATGCGCCCTTGCCCACGACCGTAATGCCCGTGTTGAGCTTGGCGGGCGTCTCGGCGTTGGGAATGGTAAGATCATCGCCATCGCCCAGATGCGCGCCGGCGCTGACAACAACCTGTTTATCGACGACCACTTTATCGAGCACTGCGCCGGGGCCGATGAATGTGTCGTTCATAATCACCGACTCTCGCACCACTGCGCCGGGCGAGACGAAAACGCCCGGAGACAGAACGGAATGATAAACAGTTCCCTGGATGGTGCAGCCATTGCTGACCAGAGAGCGGGTGACTCTGCCCGAGACGCTGGTCTTGACTGGCGGGCGTTCCTGGCTACGCGTGCGGATTTGCATCTTCGCATCCCACAGGTCCAGGGGATGATCGAGATCACATAGCTCCAGGGAGGTGCGCCAATAAGCGTCGATTGTCCCGACATCCACCCAATAGCCATCGAATTGATAGGCGTAGACCTTCTCTTTTTTGATGATGTGGGGGATGACATGCTTGCCGAAATCGAGATCGTGATGGTGGGGGTGCAGTTCGCTCAGGCTTTGTTTCAGGACATCGATATTGAAAAGATAGATGCCCATGCTGGCCAGCGTTCCCTTATCCCTGTTTTTTGGCTTTTCGTGAAATTCGATGACCCGGCTGTTTTTGTTGGTGGTCATAATGCCAAAGCGATCGGTTTCCTCCAGCGGCACGTTCATCACCGCCACCGTCAGATCGGCCCCTTTCTGCTGGTGAAAGGCGATCATTTTTCGATAATCCATCTTGTAGATGTGATCGCCGGAGAGAATGAGCGCGCCATCCGCGTCCTTGTTTTCCAGATAATCCAGATTTTGGTACACCGCGTCGGCGGTGCCTTCATACCATCCCTGTTCTCCCCGCGCCCGATAAGGTTGCAGCAGGCGGATGCCGCCATGAATGCGATCCAGATCCCAGGGTTTGCCGATGCCAATGTGTTCGTTCAGGGAGTGCGGGCGGTATTGGGTGAGAACTGCGACGTCATAGATCTGAGAGTTCACGCAATTGGAGATTGTGAAGTCGATGATGCGGTATTTTCCGGCAAAAGGCACAGAGGGTTTGGCCCGGTGTTCCGAAAGCACCGTCAGCCTCGATCCCTCGCCGCCAGCCAGGATGATGGCCACCACGCGCATGAGGCGCCTCCATGTGGAGAGGATCTTGAGTGTGATATTGCAGGGGCGTTTTATGGATGAGACAGCCCGAAATGCTGTTGATTAAGGTTATCAGAGATGGGGCCAATGAGCAAGCAGGAAAAGATTCTGTGGGCGTAGGGTGCGTTCCAAAATTGGGGCGCACTGGCCGAATAGAATTCGGTTCTGAGGGCGTTCCGCCGCATGTCCTCCTGCGAGGCCATTTTCGGGCGCAAATTGGCCTGTCTGCGCAGGCAGACAAGCGGCCGCAGGCCCCCAGCCCTGATTTCAATCGGCAGGTTCTGGCAAGAAATGCAAATTTGCCCCAAATTGGAACGCACCCGTGGGCGTAGGAGCGCTTGCATTTTTTTGGGAAATAGGCATACTGGAAGGTGAATTTTATGCCAGTTTACTTCTGACGTATGCCTCGGGCGCCGCCCGTGGCTGTTTCGCATGTTTTTTCTGAGTTTCATGTCCGTTCGACTCCTGTTTCATTCGCTTCTTTTTCTTATTCTGCTCTCATCCAGCACCGTGTTTCTGGCTCAGACTTCTCCGCCGCCCGCCCCCGGCGACCCTCTGACAGGCTCGGGCGAGGTGACGCGCACGACGCTCACCCGGGATCAGCTTGTGGACGGGTTCAATTACACATCCCCGGTGGATGAAGGCGTTTTGGCCCTGCCCGATGAAGCGGCTCATCCTGCGGTGGTCTTTGAGGGGCGGCTGGAGTTTTTGGATGAAGCGACCATAGGCGCTTATCAGGTTGTTCACGATGAGTATGATTACCAATCTGATCCCCAGCGTTTCCACCTCCCTGACTTTGATTTTCAATTCGTTCAACATGGCAGCCATCTCATCCCTGTGCAACGCGGCCGCATTGTCACCGGGCATCCCTATTGGGATTATCTGCTGAGTCCGGGGCGCGTGTGGCGAGAAAATGGCGATGGGGATTTTATGCGCGCCGCCATCCCCTTTGCGCTGTTGCAGAAGAATCAAAACTGCACCCACAACGGCACGTTCATGTTTTTGTTCAATGAAGATGGCGTTTCTCATGTCTGGTATCAGATTACCCAAGAGACTTGTCCTTATTTCAAGGCCGACATGTGGGGTCTGCTGACAGCCACTTATCATCCTGCCAGTGTCACAGATTCCGACATCATTCGCAGCGACTTTGTGCAGGAACTGGAAGATCGAATCCCGGTCAAAGCGCTTTCCACCCTGACCGACAGCTATCCTGATGTCGATCTTGCCAGCTTTGGCGCGGGCCTCACGCCCGAGCATGTCAGTGTCTACGGCGTCATCGTCGATGGCGTCAATTATGTTGGCCCCTGCCGAACCCGCTATGGCGAATCCGGTTATTGTGACGCCATGCGACACGCCTCTTATTCGACGGCCAAGTCTGCATTTGCCTCCATGGCTCTCATGCGTCTGGCGCAGCGCGATGGTTTTGCCGTCAGGGATCTGCTCATTGGAGACTACGTCCCCGAGGTTGCATCCGCCGCAGGGGATTGGGACCAAGTCACTTTTGAAAATGCCCTGGATATGTCAACGGGCAATTATGACTCGGCGGCGTACATGGCGGACGAGGATGGAACGACGCTGTCTGTGTTTTTCAACGCTGAGACCTATAACGCCAAAATCGCGGCGGCATTCAGCTTTCCCCACGCCGCTCCGCCCGGTCAACAGTGGGTTTACCACACTTCCGATACCTTTATTCTGGTCCGGGCCATCCAGAACTATCTCGGCGAGGATGTCTTTGACTGGCTGGTGCAACAGGTGTTCCTGTCGTTGAAAATCGGGCCGGGCGCCCGCACATCTGCCCGCACCTCAGAGAATAACTGGCAGGGCCAGTCGTTTGGCGGCTACGGGTTGTGGTGGACGGTAGATGATGTCGCCAAGCTGGCGGAGGTGATGCAAAATCAGGGGCGCTCGCCCGACGGCGCGCAACTTTTGCATCCCGAGCTGGTGGCGCAGGCCATGCAGCGCACGTCCGATCGGGGCTTTCTCACCGGCGCGGGCGAGTATTATCGCCTGGGATTTTGGGCCAGCAAGTTCACGCCCGATGTCGATCCTGAGTTTCAGTGCACTTTTTATACGCCCTACATGTCGGGCAATGGCGGCGTCACCCTGCTCATGTTGCCCAACGGCATGACCTATTACTATTTCAGCGATAACGGCGAATTTGTGTGGGGAGACGCAGTGAAAGAGACCAATCGCATGCGCTCCCATTGTCGGTTCCCCGCCGCAGTCTCTCGCTCGGGCGACGATGTGATTCTCACCTGGCAAACACAGGCGCTGCACGCCCGCTATCGCGTCTGGCGTTCGATGCAACCTGATTTCATGCCCGGCGACGCGGGCGTCATGATGATTCAGGAGATGGATAACGTCGCCGATGAATTGCAGTACACCGATGTGAATCATTGCGGCGATCCCCAGACGAATTATTACTATCGCATCGAAGCGCTGGATAGTGATGGCGAGCGGGTGGGATTGACGGATATGATGGGGGAATTTGATTTTCAGTTGGCGTCCTCCCCCTGAATAGTGAGTTGATAGCTAGGTTAGCGGGGCAGATGTCATGAGCGGCCGCACGCCGATAAGGACTGAAAATGAAACGCAGAAACTTCTGACGCCCGCAGATTCTCCTGATTTTATGGAACTGCTAACGTATGCCGTGAGCGGGAGGCTGTCTTTTCTTCACTC
>WGCR01000246.1 GCA_015493675.1 Anaerolineae bacterium | reverse complement strand
GGAGGGGCATGGTGGGAGGTGAGATTTGGGATTTGGGATTGGGGATTTGGTATTGGAGATTGGGCTCCGACGCCGCCTGGACGCCCAATATCCAATATCCGCTATCCGCCTTTCAGGCGCTTTTGGCCAGATGCTCGTCGCTGTGCCAGTGGACGGGCTGGCCCTTGTCGTTGAGCAGCAGCGGCCGGGTTCGCTGGGTGATGTTTTCGGCGTTGACCACGCAGCTCGCCACGTCGTCCCGGCCCGGAATCTCGTACATCACATCCAGCAGCACCCGCTCGACGATGGTGCGCAGCCCGCGGGCGCCGGTTTTCTGTCGCATAGCCTCATGGGCCACGGCCCGCAGCGCCTCATCGGTGAAGATGAGCTGCACGTTATCCAGCTCCAGCAGGCGCTGATACTGCCGCAAGATCGCGTTCTTGGGCTGGGTGAGGATGGCGATGAGAGAATCCTCGTCCAGGGGCTCCAGATTCACGGTCACGGGCAGACGTCCCACGAACTCGGGGATGAGCCCGTATTCCAGCAGGTCTTCGGGGTTGAGGTGGGCCAGGAGCTCGGTGCGGCGTTTTTCCAGCGCTGATTTTTCCATGGGCGCGCCGTTGAAGCCGATGCGGCCATGGCCGCCCACGCGTTTGGAGATAATCTCCTCGATGCCCGCGAATGCGCCTCCAGCGATGAACAGCACGTTGCTGGTGTCGATGGAAACCAGCTCGGCCTGGGGGTGCTTGCGTCCGCCCTGGGGCGGCACATTGGCCACCGTGCCCTCCACAATCTTGAGCAGGGCCTGCTGCACGCCCTCGCCCGAGACGTCCCGGGTGATGCTGGGGTTGCCGCCCGATTTGCGCGCGATCTTGTCGATCTCGTCGATGTAGACAATGCCGATCTCGGCCCGCTGCACATCCCAATCCGCAGCCTGCAACAGCCGCACCAGGATGTTCTCCACATCGTCGCCCACGTAGCCCGCCTCGGTGAGGCTGGTGGCGTCGGCGATGGTGAAGGGCACGTCGAGGATGCGGGCCAGGGTTTGAGCCAGCAGGGTCTTGCCGCTGCCCGTGGGCCCCAGCAGCAGGATATTGCTCTTCTGCAGCTCCACATCCTCGGGCTCGGCGCCGGAGATGATGCGCTTGTAGTGGTTGTACACCGCCACGGAGAGCACTTTCTTCGCCCGATCCTGGCCGATGACGTAGTCATCCAGCCGTCGCACCAGCTCCCGGGGCGAGAGGATGTGCTCCAGGCTAAAGGTCAGCGGCGGCTTCTGCTCCGAGGGCGTGATGTTCTCCTCTTCCAGGATCTCCACGCACAGCGCCACGCACTCATCGCAGATGTTGACGCCATCGGGCCCGGCGATGAGGCGCTGCACCTCGCTTTCGGGGCGTTGGCAAAAAGAACAGGATTGTTCGCTCATTCCTCGTCAGCCTGCTCCAGCACCGGATTGGGTTCGCCGAAGATGTGATCGATGAGACCATATTCCAGCGCTTCCTGGGGGTGCATGTAATGATCCCGGTCGAAGTCTTTTTCGATGCGCTCGATGGGCTGACCGGTGTGTTTGGAGATGATGTAGAAGTTGGCGTTTTGCAGACGCTCCAGCTCTCTGAACTGGATGCGCACATCGGGCGTGTAGCCCTGGGCGCCGCCGCCCGCGGGGTGCATGTGGATGGTGCTGTGGGGCAGGGCGTAGCGTTTGCCTTTCTCGCCCGCGCACAGCAACACCGTGGCCATGCTGGCCGTGATGCCCACCGCCCAGGTGGAGACGGGCGCCTGGATCATCTGCATGGTGTCGTAGATGGCCAGGCCCGCGTACACGTGTCCGCCGGGCGAGTTGATGTAGAGCTGGATGTCCCGCTCCGGGTCCACATGATTCAGGTAGAGGAGCTGGGCGATGATGCTGTTGGCGACCTGATCGTTGATGGGCGTGCCCAGGAAGATGATGCGCTCCTTGAGCAGCAGCGAGTAGATGTCCATGGCCCGTTCGCCACGGCCCGTCTGCTCGATCACCATCGGGATCAGGGATTGGGGGGAAATTGGTTTGTAGTCGCTCATAGATTCCTTGTGTTGGGTTCAGATTTCAATTGAGGATTGGCCGTAACTACTAAGGTCGTCCCCGGTCGTCACCCGAAAACCACTAAGAACACTAAGACACAAAGGCGCAAAGGGAAATTTATACATTTTTTCTTCGTGTTCTTAGCGCCTTTGCGCCCTTTGTGGTTTGTTAACCGGGGTACGTTAGCAGTTGCGATTGGCCACTGACAATTCGCGATTGACAATTACTCAGATGCGTCGTCGGCCTCTTCGGTTTCTTCAGCCTCGTCACTTTCATCGGCCTCGGGCCCAGAAGCAGCTTCTTC
>WGCR01000245.1 GCA_015493675.1 Anaerolineae bacterium | reverse complement strand
TCCCGGGCCAGGTCGAAGGGGGCCGATGCTTCTTCGGCCGCACGGCGCCGAGTCTCGCGCTCCCGCTCCTCGCCAGACAGGCGACTGAGGTCCTCCACTGTCAGATCGAAATCGAAATCATCGAGAATGAGCTGGAAAGGCCGTCCATCCGCCTGGCGATAAATGGTGCGCAGGACTTCGTGGCGCTGGAGGATGCTGCGGAGGCTGTAAGCCAGGCCGCGGACGTCCAGAGGCCCGCGCAAACGCACGGTCAGCGGCATATTGTAGAAAGCCTGACCCGGTTCGAGTTGATCCAGGAACCAGAGGCGCTGTTGGGCGAAGGAGAGGGGGATATCGCCCTTGCGAGGCGCAGGCAGGATGGGCGGGATATCCAGGCGATCTTCGCGGGCCAGTTCCGTCTCCACCGCCCCGGCCAATCCCGCCACAGTGGGCTGCTCGAAGATGATGCGCAAAGGCAAATCCGCGCCCAGGTCGTCGCGAATGCGGGAGATAACCTGCGTGGCCAACAGGGAATGCCCGCCCAGATCGAAGAAATCATCTTCCGCGCCGACCTGATCCACTCCCAGCAACCGGGCGAAGATGACTGCAACGGCCTCCTCCGCGGGTGTGCGGGGGGCGACGAAGGCCCGAGCCAAATCCGCCCGGGCGAGATCAGGCTCGGGCAAAGCCCGACGGTCGATTTTGCCGTGGGCGTTCAGGGGCATCGCCTCCAGGATGACGAATACGGAGGGAACCATGTAGTCGGGGAGCAAGTCGCGCATATAAGCCCGCAGATCGTCCACGGTGAGCTCACGGGCGGCGGACGCCACGTAACCGATGAGACGATTGGCGCCGGAGGCGTCGGGCCGGGCGATGGCCACGGCCTCTTTCACGCCGGGATGCTGGCTGAGCACGGCTTCGATCTCGCCCAATTCGATACGATAGCCGCGAATCTTGACCTGATAATCGGTGCGGCCCAGGTATTCCAGATTGCCGTCGGGCAGCCAGCGCACCAGATCGCCTGTCTTATACATGCGGGACGATAGCCCCGTGACGATAGACGGTGCGGCGTCATCGTCCATCGCCCGTCGTCCATCGCCCTCGACGAAGGGATCGGGCAGAAAGCGTCCGGCGGTGAGATCGGGGCGATTGAGATAGCCGCGAGCAACGCCGGTGCCGCCGATGTAAAGCTCGCCCGGCACGCCGATGGGCACGGGGTTGAGATGCCGATCCAGCACGTAGAGACGGGTGTTGATGATGGGCTTGCCGATGGGCACCGGGCCGGGAAAGTCCTGGTTGGGCGGGGCCTGGTAGACCGCACAGCCCACCACGGTCTCGGTGGGGCCGTATTCATTGATAAGCGCCGTGCGGGGCGCATGACGCTGCCAGAAGGCGATATGTTCGCCCAACAACGCCTCGCCGCCGATGATAAAAGCGCGGGTGGCCCGGGCCGCCTCCTCGGGCGTGAGCGCCTGGCTGATCAGCTCCAGATGTGCGGGCGTGATTTTGACCAGGCTGTAATCGCCCTCCTCCCGCAAGGCCCGGGTGAGCCCTTCGATGCCCGCGTCCTCAGGGATGAGACGGACGCTGCCGCCGCTGACCAGGGGGCTGAAAAGGCTGGTCACGGTGAGATCGAAGGAGAGGGAGGAATGCACGGGCGATCCATTACCCTCATGCACCGGATAGCGCTGCTGACACCAGGTGAGATAGTTGACCACGCCCCGGTGATGCACCATCACGCCTTTGGGACGCCCCGTGGAGCCGGAGGTGTAGATGACGTAGGCCAGGTTTTCGGGCGTTGTGGTGCGGGTAGGGTTCGAATCGGGATAGGTCTCGATTTGCGGCCAATCATTTTGGAAATCAATGATTGAATGATTAATGATTAATGATTGGCTGGATTCGGTCGCCGCAAATCCTTTAATCTTTAATCTTTGATCTTTAATCAATACATGAGCGCCGCTGTCCTCCAGCATAAAGCGAATGCGCTCTCCGGGATAATTCGGATCGATGGGCAGGTAGGCGGCGCCGGCTTTGAGGATGCCCAGAAGGGCGACGACCGCATCGGGCGTGCGGGGGAGGAGCACGGCGACGATATCATCGGGCCCGACGCCTTTTTTCTGCAGGAGATGGGCGAGCTGGTTGGCGCGGGCGTTGAGGTCGCCATAGGAGAGCGTTTGGTCGCGAAAGCGCACGGCCGGGGCGTCTGGCGTCGTCCGGGCCTGGGCCTCGAACAGATCCGGCGCTGTGAGATGTTTGGGGAAAGGCGCGTCGGTGCGGTTCCAATCCACCAGCAGGAGCTGATGCTCCGCATCGGTGAGCATGGGCAAGCGGGCGATAGAGGCATCGGGATCGGCCGCGATGCCTTTCAGGAGTTCGGTGAAGTGCCCCACCATCCGCTCGATGGTCTCGCGATCGAAAATATCGGTGTTGAATTCGAACGCGCCGCTGAGCTGCCCGGCCTGCTCCTGCACAAACAGGGTCAGGTCGAATTTAGCGGCGCCGCTATGCGCATCCACGGGCTTGATGCGAAGGTCGGAGACCACCTGGGCCTCGGAGGCCACATTCTGCAAGGTGAACATCACCTGGAAAAGGGGGCTCTGGCTGAGGCTGCGCTCGGGTTGCACGGCCTCCACTACCATCTCGAAAGGCACGTCCTGATGGGCGTAGGCATCCAGAGACGCGTTGCGAAGACGGGCGAGAAATTCGCGGAAGCTGGGTTCGCCGGAGAGGTCTGCCCGCAGGACCAGGGTGTTGACAAAGAAACCAATCAGATTTTCGGTCGCCCGGTGGGTGCGGCCCGAGATGGGCGTGCCCACGCTGATGTCATCCTGATGGGCGTAGCGGTAGAGCAGGACATCGAACGCGGCCAACAGGGTCATGAACAGGGTCGCGCCCTCCCGCTGAGACAGAGTCGCCAGGGCAGGCCCGATCTCCGGGGGCAGCTCGAATGTCAGATAATCTCCGCGGAAGCTCTGGACAGGCGGGCGGGGCCGATCGGTGGGGAGTTCCAGCAGCGGGGGCGCTCCCCGGAGCTGCTCGCGCCAGAAATCAAGCTGACGCTCCAGCGCGTCCCCTTGCAGCCAGTTGCGCTGCCACACGGCGAAATCGGCGTACTGGATGGGCAGTTCGGGCAGCGCCGGTGCGCGGCCCTGGGTGAACGCCTCATACAGGCGCGCGACCTCGGTGATGAGGATGTTGGAAGACCAGTTGTCGGAAATGATGTGGTGGAGGGTGAAGAGGATAACGTGATCGCTATCGGCCAGCCGCAGGAGTTTGATCCGCAGCAAGGGGCCAGAAGCCAGGTCGAAGGGGGTCTGCGCCTCCTCATAGGCCAGCCGTCGCACCTCAGCCTCCTGCTCATCCTCGCTCAGGCTCGAAAGATCGATGACAGGGATGTCGATAGCCCGATCGGGCAAAATGTGCTGCACAGGCTCGCCATCGACCATCTCGAACAGGGTGCGCAGGCTCTCGTGGCGCTGCACGGCCTGACGGAAGGCGCGAATGAGTGAGTCCACATCCAGCGGGCCGGTGACTCGCACCGATTCGGGGATGTTGTAAAAGGGGCTATTGGGCTGAAGCTGGTCCAGGAACCAGAGGCGCTGTTGGGCGAAAGAGAGGGGGAAGCGGTCGTCGCCCGTGCGTTGTTGGGGCTCGATGGGGGGCGGCCGCAGCCCTGCGGCGGTGCGTTGCTGGATCTCGACAAATTCAGCCTGGGTGGCGATGGTGGGGCTTTCAAAGACAACGCGCAAGGGGACATCGATATCAAAAGCCTCCTCCATGCGCGAAACGAGCTGCGTGGCCAGCAGGGAATGCCCGCCCAGTTCGAAGAAGTTATCCAGGACACTGACCTGCTCGATGCGCAACACCTCTCGCCAGATGCCCGCCAGGATATCCTCGACAGGCGTGCGGGGATCGATGAATTCGGTCTCGGCGACGCGTAGCGTCCAGTCGGGATCGGGCAGGGCGCGGCGGTTGACCTTGCCGTTGGGCGTCAGGGGCATCCGCTCGATGGCCACGAAATGGCCCGGAACCATGTAGTCGGGCAGGCGCTCCTGCAGGAAACGGCGCAGCTCCGAGGTGGAGGGCGGCTCATTTTCGTTCGCGGGCGTGAACCAGGCCACCAGCTCCTTGCCCAGGCCCGGAGCCTGGCGGGCATCCACTGCACAGATGTTGATCAGAGGATGCTGGCTGAGGACCGACTCGATCTCACCCGGCTCGATGCGGAAACCGCGCACTTTGACCTGATAATCCTTGCGCCCGATGAATTCGACATCGCCGGAGGCCAGCCAGCGGGCCAGGTCGCCGGTTTTGTACATGCGGAGCCCCGGCCCCCTCCCCGGCCTTCCCTCGCGCGGCGGGAGAGGGAGTTCATTGGTGAAAGGATCGGGGAGAAAACGTTCGGCGGTGAGATCGGGGCGATGGAGGTAGCCGCGGGCGAGGCCCAGGCCGGCGACGTAGAGTTCGCCCTTGACGCCCACAGGCACGGGATTGTGTGCATCATCCAGAATATAGAGGCGGTTGTTGGGGAAGGGCTTGCCGATGGGGACCACCTGATCGCTGGCCAGCTCCAGGCTCTCGCTTTCGAAGTAGCAACTGTCCACGGCGGCTTCGGTCAGGCCAAAGGAGTTGATGAGCCGGGTCTGGGGCCCGCAGAAACGCAGAAAGCTGCGGTATTCTCCCGCGTACCAGCTATCGGAGGCGCAGATGAGCACCCGCATGAAGGACAGATCCCCGCCGTTTTTCTCCAACCACCCCACGAGATTGCGCAGCACCGCCGGTACAAACTCGGCAATAGCCACTTGCTCCGCCACCATCAGGCGATAGAGGTCGGGCGGGGAGAGGAGATAGTCGCGGGGAACGAGAACGAGTTTCCCGCCAGAGAGCAGACCCCGCACCAGGTCGCCGGAGAAAACGTCGAAGGAAAAATTGGCCATCTGCAAATGGCTGCGGGTCTCATCCAGCAGGCCGTAGGCTTCCTCCCAGCCTTTGTAGGAGTTCACCAGGCTGCGATGGGGCAGTGCGACGCCCTTGGGCTTGCCCGTGCTGCCCGAGGTGTAGATGACGTAGACCAGGTTATCGGGCGTGACGCGGACGTCGGGAGGGGTGGTGGGGTAGGCGTCCAACGTCCAATGTCCAACGTCCAACGTCAGGACGTCCGGAGCCTGGAGTTGGATTTCTGACTTCTGACTCCTGACCTCTGACCTCTGATCCTCTGGCTGATTACTGATTACTGATAACTGATTACTGATTACTATCCTCGCCCCGGAATCCTCGATCATGTATTGAATGCGCTCGGACGGATAATCCGGACTGATGGGCAGATACGCGCCGCCCGTCTTGAGTACGCCGAGAAGGGCGACGATGAGGTCCAGAGACTTGTTCATCATTACGCCCACCAGGGTCTCGGGCCCGACGCCTTTTTCCCGCAGAAAATGGGCAAGTTGATTGGAGCGGGCGTCCAGTTCACCGTAGGTGAGGCCTTGTCCCTGGTAACGGACGGCGATAGCGTCAGGCTGGCGCGCCGCCACTGCCATAAAGAGTTCGTGGACAGTGTGCTCGCGGCGGTCGGGCGTGGCCGTGTCATTCCATTCGGCCAGGATGGTGTGGCGCTCCTCGGGCGTGAGCAGATTCAGGGTATTGACGGGCGCGTCGGGGTCGGCAACGATGGATTCCATCAGGGTGATGAAATGCCGGGCCATGCGCTGAATGGTGGATAGCTCGAAAAGATCGGTGCTGTACTCCACCGAAACGTGCATCCCCGTGCTCTGCTCCGCCAGAGAATAGGTGATATCAAAGGTGGCTGTGCCCGCGTCCAGTTCCAGCACCCGCATGTGGATATCGGAAACCTGCTGGCCTGATCCTTGCATGGGCGTGTTCTGCATGATGAACATCACCTGGAACAGGGGCGTATGGCTCATGTCCCGTTCGGGTTGAAGCTCATCCACCATCATCTCGAAGGGCAAGTCCTGATGGGCGTAGGCAGCCAGGGCTCGTTCCCGGGTCTGGTGCAGCAGATCGCGGAACCCCAGGCCGGAATCGAAATCCGCGCGCAAAACCAGGGTGTTGATGAACACGCCGATGAGAGGCTCGATCTCCGCCTGGGTGCGATTGGCCACAGGCGTACCCACCGCAATGGTCTCCTGGCCCGAATAGCGATAGAGCAGCGTTTCAAACGCTGCCAGAAACGCCATGAATGGCGTTGCGCTCTCCCGTTGGGCCAGTCGCTTCACCTGCTCCACCAGGTCACGGGGGATGCGGAAGGACCAGGATGCGCCCCGAGAGCTGAAGACCGCGGGCCGGGGGTGATCGGTGGGGAGTTCGAGCACGGGAGGCAGTCCGTCCAGCGCCTGCTTCCAGTAGGAAAGCTGTTCTTCCAGCACCTCACCCTGGAGATACTCCCGCTGCCATTCCGCAAAATCGCCGTACTGGATTTCCAGCTCGGGCAGGGGAGAGGGCTTGCCGCGGGAGAACGCATCGTAAAGGACCGCGACCTCACGCACCAACACGGCCATGGACCAGCCGTCGGCGATGATGTGATGCAGGTTGAGGACGACGATGGCATCTTCATCACCCAGATGGATGACCAGAACGCGGAACAGGGGGCCGGTAGCCAGATCGAAGGAGCGGCGGGCCTCTTCCCGGGCCAGGCGCATCGCTTCTTCCTCCCGCTCGTCAGGCGACCGATCGCGCAGATCCACCACAGGGATGTGGACGCGCATTTCAGGGTAGACCACCTGATAGGGCTCGCCATCTTTGGCGATGAACACAGTGCGCAGAGCCTCGTGCCGCGCAACTATCTCATTGAGAGCATCCTCCAGCACCTGCACATCCAGCGGGCCGCTGATGCGGATGGCCGTGGGGATGTTGTAGTAGGGGCTCCCGCGATCGAATTGATCCAGGAACCAGAGGCGGCGCTGGGCGTAGGAGGTGGGGAAGATGTAGACGTCGTCGGAGGTGACATCGACGGTCTGCTGGAAGAAGTCGTCGGGCATGGGTAGTAATCAGTGATCAGTAAGCAGTAAGCAGTTATCAGTTATCAGTTATCAGTTATCAGTAGCTGACTGATGATTATCGCGGTTGGGGTCGAGGGAGGAGCGTTTGACACGGCGGGCGGCCCGATCGCGGCGTTTGATGGCGGGCCGGGCTGCGGTTTTCTCCCCCTTGGCCTGCTCGATATCCAGTTGCATGGCGAATTCGCCGATGGTGGGGTGCTCGAATAACGCCCGCAGGGGCATCTCCACGCCAAAAGCGTCGCGTACGCGGGAGATGAATTGGGTGGCGAGGAGAGAGTGGCCGCCCAGCTCGAAGAAGTTATCGTCCAATCCCACACGCTCGACGTGCAGCAGGTCGGCTACGATGGCGGCCAACTTGACCTCGGTCTCGGTGGAGGGCGGGATGTACTCGCGGGTGGGCGCGAGGACAGAGGCGTCGGGCGCGGGCAGGGCTTTGCGGTCGATCTTGTTGCTGGGTGTGAGGGGCATGGCATCGAGCTGGATGAAGAAGCTGGGGACCATGTATTCGGGCAGGACTTCGCGCATGAAGCCGCGGAGTTCTGCTTGATCGACCGCCACGCCCGGCTCGGGTGTGAAGTAGGCGACGATGCGCTTGTCGCCGGGCGCATCCTCCCGCACGATGACAATGCTCTCTTGCAGGCCCGAGAACTGGCGCAGGCGGGCCTCGATTTCCCCCAGCTCGATACGGAACCCCCGCACCTTGACCTGATGGTCGATGCGGCCCAGGAATTCGATGTCGCCGTTGGGGAGGTATTTGACCAGATCGCCGGTGCGGTAGAGGCGCTGGGACCCCCTCCCCGGCCCTCCTGTGAGCACGCCGGATTGCGAATCCGGCTGGAGGCCGCTGCTCCCCAGGGCGGATGCGCCATCCGCCCGTACAAAGGGATTCGGAATGAATTTCTCTGCGGTGAGGTCGGGGCGGTTGTGGTAGCCGCGGGCCAGGCCCACGCCGTCGATAAGCAATTCGCCCGGCACACCCACAGGCTGGGGGTTGAGATAGCGGTCGACCACGTAGAGCTGGAAGTTGCTGATGGGTTTGCCAATGGGCGGGCCCACCTCGTAGCGGGCCTCGGGGTCCACCCGGTGCATGGAGGCGCAGACAGTGGTCTCGGTGGGCCCGTAGGCGTTGAAGAAGTTTCGGCCCGGCGCCCACTTGCGCACGATCTCGTTGGTGCAGGCCTCGCCCGCGGCGATGACCGTGTGCAGATCGGGCAGGTCGTCCGGGTCGAGGATGACGAGCAGGGAGGGCGGCAGGGTGACCGTGGTGATGCGCTGTTCTTTCAGCAGGCGCAGCAGCTCGGGCCCGGAGGCCAGGGTCTCCTGCGGGGCCAGCACCAGGGTCGCGCCATTGCGCAGGGCCATGACCGTCTCCCACACCGAGGCGTCGAAGCTGAAGGGGGAGAATTGCAACACCCGCTTGCCCCGCTCATCTCGAATTCCCGATGGTGAACATCGGCCAGGTTGGAGAGCCCGCGGTGTCGCAAAAGTGCGCCTTTGGGCCGCCCGGTGGAGCCGCTGGTGTAGATGACGTAGGCCAGGTTGTCAGGCGTGAGGGAGACGTTGGGATTCGTTGTGGGGTAGTTTTCGATAGCGTGATCAGTAAACAGTAAACAATAAACAGTGGACTCGGCGCCTGCAGTTGCTTGCTCGCGCCCAGACTGATTACTGATCACTGGATACTGATTACTGATTACTGGATACTGATTACTGATTACTGGATACTGATTACTGAATCCTTGAACCGTGTCGTCATCCACCAGCAGCAAGCGGATGCCCGAATCTTCGATCATGTAGCGAATGCGTTCAGGCGGATAGGCGGGATCGATGGGCAGATAGGCGCCGCCTGCCTTGAGGATGCCCATGATGCCTACGACCATATCCAGAGAACGGAGGACAGAAAGACCCACGATATCTTCTGCTCCCACCCCCTGCTCGATGAGATAATGCGCGAGCTGGTTAGCCTTGCGATTGAGCTCCTCGTAGCTGAGCTGCTGGTCGCCAAAGATGGCTGCGGGCGCGTCGGGCCGCAGTCGGGCCTGCTCCTCGAAAAGCGCGTGGAAGGTCGTTTCGACATAGGGCGTCGCCGTCTGATTCCACTCTCGCAGGATGAGAGACGCCTCCTCGGGAGTCAGCATGGGCAGATAGAAAACCGGGCGTTCGGGATCAGCCGCCGCTCCCGCCAGCAGATGCACGTAATGGCGCATCATGCGCTCGATGGTGCTGGCGTCGAAGAGATCGGTGTTGTATTCGGCGCTGCCCACGATGCCGTCCTCACCCTCGGTGAGCGTGAGGGTGATGTCATATTTGGCGGAGCCCGCGTCCAGAGCCAGGGGCTCCAGCCGCAGATCGGGCAGCTCCTGGGCGTTCAGGGGCGTATTTTGCAAAGCAAAGCCCACCTGGAAGAGGGGCGTGTGGCTGAGATTACGCTCGGGTTGAAGCTCATCCACCAGCATCTCGAAGGGAATATCCTGATGGGCATAGGCGCCCAGCGCTGTCTCCCGCACCCGGGCCAGCAAATCCACAAAGCCGGGATTGCCCGAGAGATCGGTGCGCAGCACCAGAGTATTGACAAAGAATCCAATGAGGCGCTCGGTTTCGCCGCGGGTGCGGTTGGCGATGGCGGAGCCGACGCTGATGTCTTCCATGCCCGAATAGCGGGCCAGCAGAATCTCATATCCGGCCAACAGCGTCATAAACAGGGTGACGTTCTCCTGCTTGCTGAGGCGGTTGAGCTCGTCGGCCAGGTCTTTGGGGATATGGAAATTGTGCGTGGCTCCATTGGCGGTCTGGATGGCGGGCCGGGGACGGTCAGTGGGGAGTTCGAGCAGGGGCGGCGCGCCCGCCAGCTTCTCCCGCCAGTAGGCCAACTGTTTCTCCAGCACCTCGCCCTGCAGCCAGTTGCGCTGCCAGACCGCGTAATCCGCGTACTGGATAGACAGATCGGGCAGGGGAGAGGGCTGGGCATCCACAAACGCGTTGTAAAGTGCGGCCAGTTCGCCCAAAAAGACGCCGATAGACCAGGCATCGGCCACGATGTGATGCAGGACCAGCACCGCAATATAGTCTTCCTCGCCCAGGCGCAGGAGTTTCGCCCGCAGCAGAGGGCCTCGGGCCAGGTCGAAAGGCTTACGCACCTCGGCCCGGGCCAGGTCTCTCGCCCGAGCTTCCCGCTCCGCCTCGGGCAGGTCGCTCAGGTCCTCGACCGGGACTTCCAGGCGCATCTCGGGGTGGATCACCTGGAAGGGCTCACCCCCTTCATCGGCGAAGGTGGTGCGCAGCACCTCATGACGGCGGATGATCTCATTCAGCGCCCGGTCCAGTGCGTCCACATCCAGATTGCCCGCCATGCGCACAGCCATGGGCATGTTGTAGAAAAGGCTTCCCGGCTCCAGTTGATCCAAAAACCAGAGGCGCAGTTGGGCGAAGGAGAGGGGCAGGGGTTTGTCCCGGGGCGCGGGCTCGATGGGCGGGGCCGCCAGACCAAGCTGCTGCTCCCCGGCCTGCTGAATAATCCCGGCCAGTTCGACTACGGTTGGGCATTGGAAAAGCTCGCTGAGGGGGATCTCGACGCCGAAGGCCTCACGCACGCGCGAGGCGAGCTGGGTCGCCAGCAGGGAATGGCCGCCCAGCTCGAAAAAATTGTCGTGGATGCCTACGCGGGGGAGGTCCAGCACCTGAGCCCAGATGTTCGCCAGCATTTCTTCCTCGGGCCCGCGGGGGGCGACGTAAGGCGCGCCCAGAGAGACGCGCTGGCCCTCCATGCGGGAGAGCGCCCGCCGGTCGAGCTTGCCCGTGGTCGTGCGGGGCAGCGCATCCAGCACGGTGAAATGCGCGGGCATCATGTAGAAGGGCAGGCGCTGGCTCAGAAAATCGCGCAGTTCGGCGCTGTCGAGGGAAGCGCCGGGGTCGAGCACCACGTACGCGGCCAGGTATTTCCTGCCCCGATCGTCCTGCTCGGCCACCACTGCGGCGTCGCTGATGGCGGGATGTGTTTTGAGCGCGGCCTCGATCTCGCCCGGTTCGACGCGGAAACCGCGAATCTTGACCTGATCGTCGACGCGGCCCATAAAAACGAGCTGGCCGTCGAAAGTCCAGCGGGCGCGGTCGCCGGTTTTGTAAAGGCGAGGCCCCCTCACCGGCCCTTCAGCCACGCCGGATTGCGAATCCGGCTCGGGAGCATTGGCTCCCAGGGCGGATGCGTCATCCGTCCATGTGAAGGGATTGGGGACGAAGGCTTCGGCGGTGAGATCGGGGCGATTCAGGTAGCCCAGGGCCAGGCCCGCCCCGCCGATGTAGAGCTCTCCGGGCGCACCTGCTGGCAAAGGCCGACGCTTCGCATCAAGAACGTAAGCCTTGACATTGGGGAGGGGCGAGCCG
>WGCR01000244.1 GCA_015493675.1 Anaerolineae bacterium | reverse complement strand
TCGGCTGAAGCCGATTCTGACGATTGCCAATGCCCGAGGTTCGCCAACAGCATCCTTCAGTCGGCGAGGACAGCGGTGCAACGCTTCAACCGAAAAAGGACGCACCTGTATCAATTTAGTGGGTCATCCCGTTTTTTGTACGCCGAAACAATTCGGGTCTGCGGGCGTTTCGCTGCCCGTCCCCCTGCGGGGATGGCGTCATGCTTGAAAATGGTGAGAAAATCGTCGGCGTAGACCGACGAGCGGCCGCAGGCCCTCAGCCACCGACTTCCGGTCGTCAGTCTTCCATCTCGCGAATTTGATGAGCCAGGATGATCGCTTCGGCCACCACGCGCATGGATTTGCGCGAGTCCATGGAAAGCTTTTGGATACGGCGGAAAGCTTCTCGTTCACTCATGCCTTCTTTGTCCATCAACAGCCCCTTGGCCCGATCCACCGCCTTGCGCGTCTCCAGAGTTCTGCGCAGGTCCTTGGCCTCTTTTTTGATAACTCGAAATTCCCGGAAGCGCTCCAGCGCCGTCTCGATGGCCGGAACCAGATCAGCTTCGGAAAACGGTTTGACCAGATAGCCGACGACGCCCGATTCCTTGGCGCGTTCCACCAGATCGCGCTGGCTATAAGCGCTGAGCAGCAGTACGGGTGCTATCTCTTCTGCAGTGAGCACTTGCGCCGCATCGATGCCGTCAAACTCATCGCCTTCGAAACGGATATCCATGATCACCAGATCGGGCTTCAGTTTGCGGGCCATTTCCACCGCGGTGCGTCCGTCGTTGGCTTCGCCAACGATCAGATACCCCTGATCCGTCAGCATTTCGCGCAGATCGCGGCGAATCAGGGATTCATCGTCGGCAATGATGATGCGTGTTCGTTGTGATGATGTCATTGTTCTTTGCCTCCGAGGGCTTCTTTGGGGAAGACTAGTCTTGCCCGGGCGCCCCCCTCTGATCGAGTGGTGAATGTAATCGTTCCTTTCAGATCATCCTGCACCAGGGTGCGGATAATGTCAAGACCAATGCTGGCGTTTGCCTCCGGTGAGAAATTTTCGGGCAATCCCTGGCCGGTGTCTTCCATGATGAGCTCGACATGATCCTCTTTGTCATGGAGATAAATACGAATCTCTCCCGACTGTTGTTCCCTGAAACCATGCTTGACGGCGTTGAGCAGCAATTCGTTGAACACCAGTGAGCAGGTTGTGACTTTGTTGGTAGGCAGAATCACATCATCCGCCTCTGCAACGCGGATGCGGATATGCCGATGCGGCCCCACCATGCTCGCCTGCGTTTGTGGAACGATCTGCATGATCACATCTTTCAGATTCAGCGTCTCTCCTTCGCCATAGGAAAGCGCTTCATGAATGACCGACATGCTAAGCAGACGATTGCTGGCTTCCTGCAGGAGTTGCCGGGCTTCCTCGGTCTGTGATCGTCGAATCTGCATCCGCATGACCGAGATCAACAATTGCAAATTGTTTTTCAATCGGTGATGCACTTCCTTGATCATCGCCGATTTCACCTTCAGCTCCTGATCCATTTCCCGTTCTTCGGTGATATCATTGACCAGCAGCAGCGCTCCGTAGCGATCGCGTGATTTTCCGCCCCAACGCAGGTTTTCCCAGAGACTGAGGTGATCAGGCTGGCCAAAAAGCGGGATCACGCTGCGCTGTAAAACACGATCTCGGATGATGTCTTCCGAAAAAATACAGCGGCGCTCCTCCCAGGCCCGGCGCACCAGATCATGATCACCGGCGGCTACCTCCTCCAGCGTGCGCAGGCGCAGGTCATCCAGATAGCCCATGCGACGGTAGACATTGGCGGCGATGCCGCTGAGATAACGATAACGCCACAAGCCGTCGATGAAGATGATGCCGCTGCGATCGGTGAAAGGCGGCAGCTCCTCACAGCCGCGAAAATCTCCCCGCACCAGCATCCAGAAAAAATGCGCCAGGGCCCGCTGGAAAGAACGGGAGCGTCGTTTATGACGGGTGATTTCCACAGCATTGGTGCAAGCGCCAACCGCAGCGATGACCTGGCCCGATTCGCCCAGCACCGGCCACATCTGTTGCTGCACCTCGGTGCGCACGTCGGGGATTTCCTTCAGCACATGGGAATCATAGACGCCCTTGGTCACGGCCTGCCACATCCAGGGGCGTTCTTCACGCCTGAGACAACGCCCCGCCTGCGGCGTGTCATAAAGCGTGGCCATGGCGTGAGAACGGGCGTGAATAACCACGCAAAAGCGCTCGCCGTCGGGGAAGAACAAAAAGATATCCGATCTGGAAACGTCAGCGACGATGGGCAACGCCTTACGCACCCGCTCTAATATCCCGCGTTCCTTCTCCGTGAGCGAGGCAAGCCCGTTCTTCCAGGTAGGTTCATCCAGATCGAAATACAGACTTTCCACAGGGATCTTCTTTGATCGCAGGAACAGAGTGGGGTTGTTGACGGCGACGAGATGCCAAAAAGGAGGGCCGATGGTCTCCCATCGGCCCAACGTAGTCGGGGCGGGGCGATTCGAACGCCCGACCTCTTGAACCCCATTCAAGCGCGCTACCGAGCTGCGCTACGCCCCGACGACAGTTGCAAGTATAGCGAAAGAGCCCCGGCCTGTCAAATTTTTTGGTGATCAAAGCGACGATGCCCGCATATTGACTCGGCCATCTCCCTTATATCCCGTGAGTATGTTATACTTGCCGCCACGAAAAAAGGACAAGCTGATGAGTGACCATCATTTTTCTCTCTTCTCCAATCGGGCTCGATCGCTGGGGCTGCTTCTGATGCTGGTGACAGTTTTGTCGCTGGCTGCGTGCAGTCGGGGCGCCGAAACGTCAGACGGGCCTTCAGATGGATCTACGCCCGCGGCCCGGACAGCTACATTCACGCCCGCGGCCACCGCTACGCC
>WGCR01000243.1 GCA_015493675.1 Anaerolineae bacterium | reverse complement strand
GCAACCATCATGTCTGAACAGCCAACAACGCCAGCCCCCGCCCCGGAAGATTTTGTTCATCTTCACGTCCACAGCCAGTATTCCCTGCTCGATGGCCTGAGCAAAATCGATGATCTCATCGCCCGCGCCCAGGAGATGGGCCAGCCAGCGATTGCTCTGACCGATCATGGCAACATGCACGGTGCGATTGACTTTTTCAGAGCCGCAAAGGGAGCGGGCATCAAACCCATCATCGGCGTCGAGGCTTATATGACCCGCTGGGGACGCCCCATGACCGGCCGGGATTCGCAGAAGGACAAAGACAGGCATCATATCCTGCTGCTGGCCCAAAACCAGACAGGCTATCTCAATCTGCTGAAACTGATCTCCGAGGCCAACACGCGGGGCTACTACTATAAACCCCGCTTCGATGCGGATTTACTGGCCAAATACAATGAGGGGATTATCACCACCACCGGCTGTCTGGCAGGCGAAATCCCCACCTATCTCAGCGATGAAAACGGCCCTCCCGATGAAAAGCTGGCCGAGGAGCGTCTGCGCTGGTATCTGGATGTATTCGGGCGGGAGCGCTTCTTTGTGGAGCTTCAGGCCCACGACATTCCTGTTCTGCATCGCGTGAACAAAAAACTGGTGGCGCTGGCAAAAAAGTATGATCTGGACATGATCGTCACCAACGATGTTCACTATGTCCGGGCCGAAGACGCTTCCCCCCACGACATTCTCCTCTGTGTGCAGACCGGATCGACCCTGGATGATGAAAATCGAATGCGCATGTCCGATCAGGGATATTATCTCAAATCGCGGGCGGAGCTGGAGGAGGCTTTCCGTCCCCACATCGATCTGCCCGCCAGCGCCTTCACCAATACCGTAAAAATCGCGGAGATGTGCAATATTGATCTGACGCCCACGGGCTACCATCTGCCTATCTATCAGGTGCCGGAGAATTTCGAGAGCGATCAGGCCTATTTGCGCTATCTCACCGAAAAGGGCCTGCGGGAACGCTATGGCGATCGGGCGGACTCCCCCGAAATTCAGGCTCGCAAAGAGCACGAGCTCAAGATCATCCACGATATGGGCTTCGACACCTACTATCTCATCGTGTGGGATCTGTGCGAGCACGCAAAAAGCAGCAACATCTGGTGGAATGTACGCGGATCGGGCGCAGGCTCATTGGTGGCCTACGCCGTGGGCATCACCAATCTGGACCCCCTGCCCAACAATCTGATTTTCGAGCGTTTTCTCAATCCTGGCCGCGTCTCCATGCCCGACTTCGATCTCGATTACCCCGACGATCAGCGGGATCAGATGATCGAGTACACCATCCAGAAATATGGCGATGATCAGGTGGCGCAGATCGTGGTGTTCGGCACCATGAAGGCGCGGGCCAGCGTCAGAGATGTCGCCCGGGCCATGAACATCCCCCTGGATGAAGTGGATCAAATCGCCAAACTCATCCCGGCCGGCCCCAAGGTCACCCTGGATAAATCCCTGGAAGACGTCAATGAGCTGAAGGAGCTCTATCACAAAGATAAAAAGGTGCGGATGCTGCTGGACAACGCCCGCAAGCTGGAGGGCGTGGCCCGGCATATCAGCATCCATCCGGCCGCGGTTATCATTGCCGACAAGCCGCTGGTGAATTACACGCCTCTGCTGCGGGCGCCCAGCAAAGCCGTGCGGGATTACATCACCCAATTCACTTACCCCGTGCTGGAGTCGCTGGGCTTGCTGAAGATGGACTTTCTGGGGCTTTCCACCCTCACCATCATGCGCGTGGCCTCCCAGTTGATCAAAGAACGCCACGGCGTTGAATTCACCCTGAGCAACATCCCCACCGACGATCCCCGCGCGTATGAATTGCTGGCCTCGGGCGATGTGACAGGCGTCTTTCAGGTGGAATCGGAGGGGATGCGCGGCACGCTGCGCAGCATGAAGCCCAGTAAATTCGAGCATATCGTCGCCACCATCTCCCTCTACCGCCCCGGGCCCATGCAGTACATTCCTCTGTACATCGATCGAATGCATGGCCGCAAACCGGTGGAATATAAGCATCCCATGCTGGAACCTATCCTGGCGGAGACTTACGGCATCATCGTGTATCAAGAGCAGATCATCCAGATTGCTTCGCAACTGGCGGGCTACACGCCGGGCGAGGCGGACCTGATGCGCCGGGCCGTCGCCAAGAAAAAGAAAAAAGAAATGGCCGAACACAGGAACAAATTCCTGGAAGGTGCGGTGGCCAACGGCATCCCCAAGCGCGCGGCAGAAGAAATCTACGAAGACATCGTCTTCTTCGCCAACTACGGCTTCAACAAATCTCATGCGGCCGACTACGCGGTCATCACAGTGCAAACAGCTTATCTCAAGGCCTATTATCCGGTGGAATACATGGCGGCGCTGCTCACCGTCGAGCTGGACAACCTGGAGAAGGTGACCAATTTTATCAATGAATGCCGCCACATGGGCATCGAGGTGCTGCCGCCCGACATCAACCAGTCAGGCATGGGCTTCTCCATCAAGGAAAATCCAGACGCCGAAGAGGTGAAGACTTTCGGGCGGGTGCGCTTTGACTTTCGGGTGCCCAAAGGCTCCGCCATTCGTTTCGGTCTGGCCGCTATCAAAAACGTTGGCGAAGGCCCGGTGCAGGAAATTTTGCGGGCGAGAGAGGAGGGCGGGCCCTTTGAATCGCCTGCGGATTTCTGCGAACGCGTCGACCTGCGCAAGGTCAATCGCCGTTCGCTGGAATCCTTGATCAAGGTGGGAGCGATGGACGCCTGGGGAGAGCGGGAACAATTACTGGCCGCGATCGATCAGATGCAGTCCCTGTCCAAAAGCATCTGGGAAGCCAAAGACATCGGCCAGGGCAGCCTGTTCGACATGTTCGGCGAGATGGACATGGGCGCTTCCAACCACAATGATCTCAAATTGCCCACCAGCTACGAAAGCGTCTCTCAAAAAGAAAAACTGGCATGGGAAAAGGATCTGCTGGGCGTTTATGTTTCATCCCATCCCTTGCTGGAACTTTCTGTCAACTATCAGCACGCCATCACGGCCACCTGCACCGACATCACCCCTGACAAACGGGGACGTCCCGTTTCGATCCTGGGCATGGTCGCCAGCATTCGCACGATCACCACCAAAAAAGGCGACCGTATGGCCTTTGTCACCATCGAAGATATGAATGGCGCCTGCGACGTCACGGTGTTCCCGAAGACTTATGAGAAAACCAAGACGCTGCTGCAAGAAAGCCATATCGTGCTGGTGCGGGGCAAGGTGGATGTGCGTAAAGACAAGGCGGGCATCATTGCCGATGTCATCACCAATGAATTGCCGGTGCGGGCCGACAGTATTGACAAAGCCGAAACGCTGAAAGAGCCCTTGCCCGATTATAACGCTATGGGTGAACCGCCCAGCGATCTTACACTGGATGATGAGGAGGCGGACATCAGCCTGGGCACAGACGAAATCGCCTGGACGCCCACGTACAACCAGACGCCGTCCTCATCCGAGCCTGCATCGCCTCCTTCCGCCAATGGCAATGGTAAGGAAAAAAGTCAGCCGCCCGCGCCGCCCGCGGGGACCCTCCCCAGCCGCACGCTTCACGTTCGTTTTTCTCTGACAGAAGATGCCCAACTGGACGCGGATCGCATGGATGAAACTCTGACATTGCTGACTGAATTCTCCGGTGAAGATCGCTTTACCATCAGTGTTTTTAACGCCCATGACGAAATTCGCATCCTCTTCCCCCACCGAAAAACCCGCTACTGCCCGGAGCTTGTGGCTGGATTACAGCGACTGTTGGGCAATGAATGCCTGACCGTGGAACGCAGATGAAGTCATTCGGGTGCGTCCCAAATGAGTTGATCACCAAATTAGAGTGCCCCGTAGCATAACTTCAGGTAACTGCCAAGGTCGTTTTCGCCGAACGAACCTGACAGGCTCAAACTGAACATCTTACCGCCAAGGTTACGAGAAACTGTCAGGTTTGAGTGAAAAAAGACAACGGCTCTTTTGGATTTCAGGGGGGCTGCTTTTTGACCTCCGGGAGGTGGACGAAAACCGCCTGGTCAAGCCAAAAGCTACCCGTCCACCTCCCGGAGGTCGGAACACCTCACAAAATCCGGTTGAACCAAGACAACCTTATGGCACCCGTTAGCAGTTACGCCCAACCATTCATATCTCTCCACCATTATGTTCTCTCTCACGCCCAAAGATATCAAACAAGCGCTGACAGGCCCACTGCCCGGTCTGCGCGGTCAGCAGATCATGGCCCCGGACTTCCGGCCCTTGGACCCCGAAAGTTACGAAGAAGGCTCAAAAACCTGTCGGCGCGCGGCCGTACTACTGTTGATCTATCCGGTCGACGGTCATCTCTACACAGTCCTCACCGAACGGAGGCATGACCTGACAGCGCATCCAGGCCAGATTTCCATGCCCGGCGGCTCCCGGGACGGTAACGAAACAGTCACCCAAACCGCCATCCGCGAAGCGCATGAAGAAATCGGCGTTGAGCCAGATGCAGTCGAAGCGCTGGGCCGTCTCACGCACATCTACATCCCCCCCAGCCACTTCTGCATCCAGATCGTAGTCGGTTACACGCCCCGACGCCCGCAGTGGTGCGCCAATCCTGACGAAATCGAGACATTGATCGAAGTTCCGCTCAGTATGCTCTTTGATCCGGCCTTCCGGCGCGTCATCACCGTTCCCCGCGATGGTCGTGACTGGCAGGTGCGTTATTTCGCCATCAACGATCATAAAGTCTGGGGAGCTACAGCCATGGCCCTGGGTGAATTCGTCACGCTGATGGAAGAAACCAGCCCCGACAAAATCCATCCTCCGTTCTCTCATCCCCCCATCCGCGAATACGTCGTTCGGGAAGAGCTGACGCGTGAGGGACAACCATCCCCCACTCCCTCCTGACACCATGCCCTCATCCAACCGTCATCGCTATTTCCGGCCATCATTCTTGCTGTTTTTCATCCTGCTGAACAGCGCGCTGCTGTTGTCTGGTTGTGGCGACCTGCCCGATCGTCTCTGGTTGAACGCTCCTGACTGGAGCCGCGCCCAATTTGTGGGGCAAACCGCAGCCGGCGATCCGCCGATTTTCGCTCTGGGCCCCCATAACAGCGCCACCTTCTTGCTGGTCGCCAACCAGGAAGGCCGCACCTACCCCAGGGCCGTCTTTCTGGATGGGCAGGGACAAAAACGATGGGAGCAAGACTATTCCGAAATCAGCATGGCGCGTCCCGATCAGCCCCGGGCCTACTGGGCGAACGATGCCATCCACCTGTTCTGGATCAGCAATGAAAGTCTTTTTCACGCCCGCATCAACCCAGCCAACGGCATCATGGCGGCGCCCCAGCAGAAAATATCAAAAGATCTGCGGGTGGCGGATTATGCGGTGGCAGTCAACAAAGAAGGAGACATGGTCGTCTGGTTTGCGGGCCCTCGAATCCAACCAGGACTCTACCGATTCCCCGACAATGATCTCGCCGCATCGCCCATCCTGATTGACGAAACGGGCATCCGCCCCGCGCTGGCCTTCAACGCCAATGGCACACTGTATGCAATCTGGGTACAGCACCCCATGGGCCAGCCCAACGTTACCATCCGCTACGCGGCAGACGTGTTTGACGGCCCGACCGCGGACGCTGTCCAGACCATTGCCACCCCCAAAGCAGCCCAGAGCAGCGTATTCTCTGGCCCGATCATGGGATTAACATCTTATCGTGCCTACATCTTCTGGACGACCGAAATTCGCACCGGCGTAGCCGCAGGAACGGTGGACAGCCGCTACATCAGCTTTCCTCTGAACAATCTCAGCGCCGCGTCCCGCCCGGAACAACTCTACGTCCCCTCGGAGTATCATCTCCCTTACGAGGACTGGCTGCAGGATGGCTTTCGGGCAGGGCAGCGTTCGCCGCTCGTTCCGCCTCGCACCGGCAAAGTCACGCACCTTTACGCCGATAGCAGCGATCTGTCCGAACTGGTGACCATCCAGCGAGAACTGGTGCAATTCACCATGCGCAATAATGCTTTCCAGATCGGAACCCTCTTCTTCAACCAACGAAAGCCCGATAGTTATCAACTGCTCAGCTTCACCGGCGGCGACTCGCGATCGCCTTTCATCACCCATGACGCTGACCACTGGCTTTATGCTTCCTGGCTGGAGCGGGGCGCAGAAGAGGGCTTTCGCGTCGTCTATGCCAGCACCAACCCCGATATCAAAGCAACCTATGCACAATTGAGCTCCGAGGACTATCAGGCAATGGCAGCGCAAACGGCTTTCGGCCTGGTCTCCGGGGCGCTACTGCTGCCTTTCGCCTTCATGTGGATCATCATCCCGCTCATCCTCTATTTGATCACATTCCCCTTACGCCGCGGCAGCGATTCTCTCTCTCCGGGCGTCATAGCCAGTCTGGCCATCGCTGTTATCGGTTATTGGATCGTCAAAATCGGATTTCTGGGCGGACTCACTGCCTACGTCCCCTTCTCCGCCTGGCTCCCCATCATTCCTGACTGGCTGGCGCCGCCCCTACAAATCGGCATTCCCCTCATCATTTTTGGGTTAGGATTATGGACGGCCTGGTCCATCACCTATAAACGGGAGAACCACTCCTCCCTGCTCTTCCTCATCATCTATCTCGCTGTAGATAGCGTCCTCACCACAGCCATCTATGGCCCCATCATCTTTGCCACCAATTGACGCAATCATGAAACATCTACAAGGAATCATTCCGCTGCTTTTCCTCATGATGCTATTGATCAGCGCTTGCACAGCGCCCGCGACGGCCCCAACAGCCACGCCCGCTCCACAAGCTACCGCTATCCCCACTGCTGTGCAGGCCACTGTCCCGGCCGCCACCGCCAAACCCGCGACCCCGGTCCCGACACCCGCGACTACGCCCACCATGAATCCGCTCATGGCCACCATGGAAGCGCTGAAAAAACAGGTCACGGTCGCACCGGCCACGCCAGTCAGCGGCGGGCAGGCGAACATCTCGCCCGATGACTATGTGGGCATGACCCAACTGGCTTGCAACATTGTCAAAGAGAATTATGTACGGGGGAATTTCAACGGCGCCAATTGGGACGCCATCTGTAAACAATATCTTGAGAAAGCCAAAAAGGTGAAGGATCATGAGGCTTTCCGAGATATGATGTCCGACATGATCGCCGAGCTCAACGACAATCACAGCCGTTTTGTGCGCCCTGACCGCTTCGCGGCGGAATTCGATCTGCCCAGCGAAGGCAGTGGCAAGCCCTGGCCTGGCATGACTGTCTGGCCTGCACGCGAGGATGAGTATCTCTTCATCTGGGACGTGTGTGAGCAGGGCGGCGCAGCGGATACGGGCCTGCATCGCGGCGACATCATCACAGCTATCGAGGGTAAGGAAGTCATCAAGGGCGAAGATGGCTTCCCGCGGGAACTCATCCGCAAAATCTACAGTGGCGATGGCCAGGTGAGTCTGACAGTGTGGCCGGGCCAGGATGAGGAACCCCATGATGTCACCGTGAAATATGGCGGCGCTTCCGGCTGCGACGGCTGGTGGTATGATGTGATTTCAGAAGAGCCTTACATCGGCTACATCCGCGTGCCTGAATACAGCGGCAACACCGAAGCCAATATTTTGACCATGATTGAGCGGCTGGAAAAAGACCGTCCGCTGGATGGGCTCATCTACGACGAACGCCATAATCCCGGTGGCAATGCCGATAAAGCCATCGCCATTTTCACCACCGGCATCTTTGGCAAAATGGGAAAACTACGAGAGGACGCCACACTGACTATCTGGCGCATTCGCGGGCCGGTAAAATGGAACGAGACCACGCCCATGGTCGTGTTGACAGATGGCGCCAGCCACAGCGCGGCCGAGTATTTTGCCACGGCCATGAAGCAATCGGGACGAGCGACGCTGGTAGGCATGCCCACAGCCGGCAACACCGAAGGCATCACCGGCTTCACCCTGCCCGATGGATCCATCATCCGTCTGGCGGTAGAGACGCTCATTCTGCCGGATGGCAAGACCATGGAAGGCGCGGGCGTCATTCCCGACGTAAAAGTTCCCTTGGGCCAGTGGGGCTTGCGCCAGAAGCCCGATGTACAGTTGCAAGAGGCTATTCAGGTGATCAAGGGAAAAATCGAATAAGTCAGGCCATGCCCCTCCCCGTCCTGCTCTCCCGGTTACAACTGGATCCCGGCTTTCTGAGCCGCGTCACAGCCTGGCAACGCATCCCGGCCCGGCCCGCCCGTTACGCTCCCTGGCCCGAGGCGCTGGACGCCCGTTTACCCCTGGCTATGCAGGCCCGCGGCATCCACCTGCCCTACATCCACCAGGCCCGGGCCATCGAATCGGCGCTGCGGGGCAATCATACGCTGGTGGTGACGCCCACCGCCTCGGGCAAAACCCTGGCCTACAATCTGCCCATCCTGCATTGGCTGCTCAACGATCCTGATGCGCGGGCATTGGCCATCTTTCCCACCAAAGCGCTGGCGCAAGATCAACTGCATACGCTGCAAAGCTTGCTGGAGACATTGCAGGCCGATGTGTCTGTGGCCATCTATGACGGCGACACCCCCAAAAGCCATCGCAAACGCATTCGTAAAAATGCCCGCATCATCCTCACCAATCCAGACATGCTGCACACCGGCATCTTGCCGCACCACACAGGTTGGGCGGGATTTTTCCAGGGATTGCGGGGCGTAGTCATCGATGAAATCCACGTTTATCGCGGCGTCTTCGGTTCTCACGTAGCCAACGTGTTGCGGCGCCTGCAACGCATCGCCCGGTTCCACCAACAAGGTGCAACACACCAGGCGCTGCAATTCTTGCTGGCCTCTGCCACCATTGCCAACCCCGCCGAACACGCGGAGCGCCTCATCGAGGCTCCGGTAGATATCATCACAGCGAATGGCGCGCCAGCAGGTGAAAAGCATTTCATTTTCCTCAATCCGCCCCTGGTGGACGCAGAGCTGGGCTTGCGGCGCAGCAATCTGCTGGAAGCGCAGCAGTTGGGCGTCGATCTCCTGTGCGAGGGCGTACAAACCATTTTCTTTGCCCGTTCCCGCATGGGCGCCGAGCTACTGCTGACTTATCTGCGGGAGGGCCTGGAGCGTAAAGGAGGAGGTCAGCCGGTGCGGGGCTACCGCGGCGGCTATCTGCCACAAGAACGCCGAAACATCGAAAAAGGCCTGCGCCAGGGCGAAATTCAGGCAGTGGTGGCCACCAACGCCCTGGAGCTGGGCATTGACATCGGACGCTTGCAGGCGGCGGTGCTCACCGGCTTTCCGGGAACCATTGCCAGCGCCTGGCAGCAGGCTGGCCGGGCCGGGCGGCGGCAGGAGCTATCGCTGGCGGCGCTGGTGGCGGGCGGCGGAGCGCTGGATCAATACATCGTGCAGCATCCGGAGTATTTCTTCGGACGCACTCCCGAGCATGCGCTCATCAATCCCGACAATCTGGTCATTCTCACCGAGCATCTGCGCTGCGCCGCGTTTGAGCTGCCCTTCCAGGTCGGCGAGGCGTTCGGACGCTTCGCCTTCACCGAAGAAGCATTGGCCATGCTGGCGGAGGAGGGCGAGGTGCAACAGGCGGGTGACCGCTGGTTCTGGATGTCGGAGTCTTATCCCGCGGGCGACGTGAGCCTGCGCACAGCCTCCCCCGACCGGGTGATCATCATTCGGGCGACGGATGGCGAGACCATCGGCGAGATGGATCGGGAAACCGCACCAGCTTTGCTGCATCCGGGAGCCATCTATCTGCACGGGGGACAGACATTTCTGGTGGAAGCGCTGGATTGGGACGCGGGCCATGCCGCCGTGACGCCCGTGGAGGTCGATTATTACACCCGCTCCGCAGGCGTCAGCGAAGCTGAGGTGCTGGCTGTACACCAGCAGGCCGAAGAAGGCCCGCTGCTCAAAGGCCATGGCGATCTGGAAATCCGAGCCAGCATTACAGGTTACCGACGCATCAAACGCTGGACGCATGAAACCCTGGGCTTTGGCGAGGTGGAGCTGCCGGAAACGGTGCTGGAGACGACCGGCTACTGGCTGGCAGTGGCCGAGGAAGTGGTGGATGGCCTGCGAGAGATGAATCTATGGGGCGGCGATCCCAACGATTACGGCCCCAACTGGCCCGAGCAACGCAATAAAGTCCGGGCTCGGGATGGTTATCGATGCACCGTGTGCGGTGCGCCGGAGCGTCCGGGCCGCCAACACGATGTCCACCATATCCGCCCTTTTCGCTCCTTCGGTTATCTTCCCGGCGTGAATGAGAATTACAAGCTGGCTAACCAATTGGAAAACCTGCGCACCCTGTGCCGCTCCTGCCATCAGAGGGTAGAGCGGAGCCAGCGGCTGCGCTCGGGGTTGGGCGGATTGGCCTATCTGCTCAGCAATCTGGCTCCTCTGCACCTGATGTGCGATCCCAGCGATCTGGGCTATCTGGTGGCGGCGCGGGCAAAACACACCGACCGTCCCACCATCATCCTCTATGATAAAGCTCCGGCCGGCATCGGGCTCTCCGAACGGCTCTATGATCTCCAGCCGCAATTGTTGCACGCCGCCCTGGACGTCGTCAGGCATTGCGGGTGTGATCGCGGCTGTCCCGCCTGTGTAGGGCCGGTGACCACCGGGGCCGAGGCGCTGGATTGGGATGTGAAGGCGCTGACGCGGGCGCTGCTGGAAGCGTTGTTGCAATAAAAAGCCCCGCCACAACGGACGGGGCTCGGAGAGTCACCTCAATGGAAATTACTTCGGCTTTTCAGTAGTAATATTCTCGGCTTTCACCCATCCCAGTCCGGTTGGGGCGTCGATGAGATACCAGAGCTCGCCATCTTCTTCCAGGATATCCTTGATCTCAACAGCAATGCCTCGTTCTTGCTGAGCAATGATGCGCAAATTTCCCGGTTCTTTGTAGAGATTCACCAGATACGCTTTGCCTGTCAGATAAACAATATCGCCTACCTGGGGACTAGCGCCTTCCGTGGAGCCGCCTTTCTCAGCAACCTCCAGATTTTCGGCTTTCACCCAACCTTGCCCCGCAGGCGCCTCGACAAGGTACCAGGTCTCATCGCCCACATGGGTGACATCCTGAATGACCACCTCGACGCCTTTCTCCTGCTGAGTCAAAATGCGGGTAGAGCCAGCCTCTTTATAGATATTGACCAGATAGGCTTTGCCGACCAGCGTTGCCTTGGTCCCGGAAGGGATGACATCGCCGCCGGCCTCTGTTTTGCCGCCCGGAGTGGCCGTTTTCTTGGTGACAATAGCACGAGATTCTTTCGCGCGGGCCGTCGCCTCGGCAGGAGTGATAACCTCCCCGGTCTGGCAGGCGACAGCAGCCATAATAATGATGCCAACAATCAGAAAAAGCAGAAGTTTGGGATTCAGTTTCTTGGCGTCTTCATTCATAATGAGTCAATCATCCAATAGATTATTCAAATTAAGCGGATAGGGGGTTAGCGGCCGTGAATGCGCGGATCAATCGCATCGCGGATACCATCACCCATATAGTTGAAAGCCAGCGTCAGCAGCGTCAGCGCCGTGCCGGGGACCAAGACAAGATGAGGATTTGATTTGATGCCCAGATAGCCTTCAGCAATCATGATGCCCCAGCTGGGTGTGGGAGGATTCACCCCCAGACCGATAAAGCTAAGAAAAGCTTCCAGACCGATGTAGCCAGGAATAGCCATGGATTCAAGCACCAGCAAGGGGCCAATGATGTTGGGCAACAGATGTTTGAAAATAATACGATTGCTTCCTGCGCCAATCGAGCGGGCAGCTTCTACATATTCTTTCTTTTTATGAGCCAAAATCTGGCCGCGAGCCTGACGGGCCATGCCCAGCCAACTGAGTGCGCCGATAGCAATAAACATAAATAACAAGCCCCCCATCGCCTGATCCAGGTCGATGAGGAAACCTGCAAATCCTGTAGCGCCTGCCCTGGCCAATGCCTTGAAGTAAACAGTCATGATAATGATAATGACCAAAACCGGCAAGGCCCAGAGGAAGTCCACGATACGCATCATCAGATCATCGATCTTGCCACCAAAATATCCAGATATAACGCCATAAATGGTGCCAATGATCAGACTTACCGAAGAGCCAATGATAGCCACCAACAGAGAAATACGGGAGCCGTAAATCACACGGCTGAGTATATCTCGTCCCAGGCCATCGGCGCCCAAAATATAAACGGTGCAGCCAAAATCAAGTGGCGTCCCTTTCCAATGACACATCTCATATTTGTCAGTTGTGATGACATAGGGCGTCAGCGGTTTGGCGCGGGCATAAAAGGTGTTCTGCACATTGAAACCGTACGGCGTAAAAACCGGGGCAAAGATAGCAAGAAACATGACGACAATGATAAAGACCACACTTAACATTGCCACTTTGTTTCGTTTGAATTCACGCACCGCGTCTCCCATGGGCGAACGCGGTTTGCCTCTCAATTGTCCAAACTCCTGCCCAAGTTGTTCTAAAGATGCGTTTTCGGCAGCCATATCTTATCCTTTCATAGGGGAATACATTGAAAATGTGCGGTAATAAATGTCAATCGTAGCGAATCCGGGGATCAAGCCAGGCGTAAATGATGTCGACGAACAAGTTGCCCAACACCAGCATGACGGAAAAGATCAACGTCAGGCTGGAAAGCAGGAAATACTCACGCTGCTCAATGCTCATCAAGAATTGCCGCCCCATCCCATTGAGGGCGAAAATCTGCTCCACCACAAAAGTGCCGGTCAGGACGCCAGCCAGCAGCGGCCCCAAAATGGTCGCAACCGGAATCAGTGAATTCTTGAGGGCATGACGGATAATCACTGTCCGTTCTTTCAGTCCTTTGGCCCGCGCTGTGCGGATATAGTCAGACATCAACACTTCCAGCAAGCTGGCGCGGGTCAGGCGGGCGATACTCGCCGACATGGCCGTCCCCAGCGTGAAGACAGGCAGCACAGCGTGCGTCCAGAATTGCCATGTGGGCTTTGGCAGAAAACCCAGAATCCACGGCGGCTCAGCCCCCCAAAAAGCGATGGGCAGGATCTTCAGCCAGACGCCAAAGATGAGGATCAACAGCGGCCCCAATACGATGTTATTGATGGAAACGCCCAATACCGCCACAAAGGTGGCCGTGTAATCCACCCAGCTATTACGGCGAAGGGCTGCAAAGATGCCGGCGGGAACGCCAATAACAAAGGCCAGAAACACCGCCAAACTCCCTAACTGGATGGAAACGGGCCAGGTTTGAGACACAATATCATTGACAGTCTGGCTGCGCATCCGCATCATCGGCCCCAGATCTCCGTGAGCCAACATCTTCAGATAATTCCAGAACTGAATATAAAGCGGTTGATCCAACCCAAATCGCCTCTCCATGATGACACGCATCTGCTCAGGCATGGCCTTTTCTCCAACATTGGAAAATGGACCGCCGGGAAGGGCGTGAACCACGGCAAAGGTGAACAGCACGATCGCAAAAACTACGGGGATAGAAACAAGAAGGCGTCTTATGATGTATCGAGTCATACTATCACTCCATGGAAAGTAAATAAATTTTCCTGGTTAAATCCTCATGCAAACGGCCTTTACATCTAAAAAGCCTCTCGCATGAAAATTTAACTAAAGTATGGAGAGGGGCGCCGAAACGCCCCCCTCCAACCAGAATAGGCTTATTTGCCCTGTGCAGCCATCTGAGCGGCCTGATCGATGGTCCAGTTATAGAACTGTTCGCCACCGAAGAGGGCGCGAGGAGCGGTGAGCCAACTGTGCTGCGCCACGAAAGCAATGCGCAGATACAGCGGAGCGAAGGGCATCTCGCCATCTTTGCCGAAGAAGTCTTCTTCAATCTGGCGGTACATCTCGATGCGTTTGTCAGGATCGGTCTCTTCGCGAGCCTTGACGATCATGTCGTCGATTTCGTTGCAGGTGCGCTTCATGCGGTTGCCGGGGTTGTCGCACCATAGCACGTCGCCGACCCAGTTGTTCTCGTCGGGATAGTCGGGGCCCCAACCGAGAGTCCACATATGAGGGGCTTCCTCATCAGGCACGTCGGCGGCGGTGGCGCCCAACAGTTCGCGGAAGGACTGCTGCTCAATCTGGATGACGTCGGGGCTGCAGCCCAGGTGCTCCTGCCACTGCTGCTGAGCGAACTCAATCCAGTTCAGAGTGGATTGACCACTGTAGCCCAACAGGGTGACGGTGGGGAAGCCTTCGCAGTTGGGATAGCCGGCATCAGCAAGCTGCTGCTGAGCGAATTCAGGATCGAACCCAACGCCGACCTCATCGATGGGGGGAGCGCCGAAGATGCCAGGAGGCGCAAAGTGTTTCATGGGCAGGCCCTGACCTTGGCGAACTTCCTGGACGAATTTTTCACGATCGAAGGCGGCGCTGAAGGCGCGGCGGACGCGAGGATCATCGAAAGGAGGTTTGGTTTCGCGGAAGCCGAAGTAGAAGACAGCCAGGTCGGGCACCTGAATAGTCTCGTCCTTGAATTTCTCCAGATGACCCTGCAGTTCGGCATCAGGAATGCCGGAGGTCTCGACTTCATTATTCAGCCACAGAGCGTAGCCGGTGCTGGTGTCGGGCACGACATTCGTGACGATCTTTTCGATGTTGCCGGTGCCGTACATGTCTTTCGGCATCAGGGGGTTACGCAGGAAGGTGCGGCGCACGCCATGCACCCACTCATTCAACACGAAGCGGCCGTCGGTGACGATGTTGCCCGCCTCAATCCATTTGTCGCCATTGGCTTCGATAGCCCACTGCGGCACAGCGGCCAACGTCCACATAGGCGTCATGGACATGAAGTAGCTGGCGGGGAAGTTCAGATGAACGACCAGGGTGGCGTCATCAGGAGCCTCGACGCCAATGGCATCAATCAGTTCCTGCGGGATGTTGGCAGGATCTTCCGCATTCAGCACTTCATTACAACCGACGATCAGAGGAGCAATCACGCTGCTGTAGTAAGAGCCCAGGTTGGGATCGCAAGCGCGTTTGATGCCGTAGACAAAGTCATTGGCGGTAACGAAACGAGGATTGCCATCCTCGTCCACTTCCTGGGTGGTCTCAGCAGTAACGGGGTTGTGCTTGACCCAGGGGATATCGGTGCGCAGATGGAAGGTGTAAGTCAGACCATCATCGCTGATGTCCCAACTGGTGGCGGTTTCCGGAACGATCTCAGCCGTCTCGAGGTCATAATTCGTCAGATGGACGAACAGCGTCTCGATGGCGTTAATGGAAACCACATCTTCAGCAACCTGCGGGTCCAGGGAGGGGATATCCGTGGTGCTGTAAGCACGCAGGGTGACAGGTTCGGGCATAGGCGTCGGGGTGACTTCGACCTCTTTCTCGACGACCTCAGTGACGACAACGGTCTTCTCGACCTCTTTCTCGACGACCTGGGTGACGACAACGGTCTTCTCGACAACTTTCTCAACGACTTCTGGGGTGGACTGGGAGCAGGCGCTCAGCGCAACGACGCCAAGGACAAGCACCAAGACCAGGATAATCCACTTATTACGTGACATACTTCAATTCTCCTCCTGTGAGATGGAAGAATGGTTTGCGCAAAATGCGCAGGGTTGATGTGATAAACGTCAGCTTGCCAGGCTGTAGCTATCACAGAACACACAAGTTGGGCTTTTCGCTGCCTCCTTTCCTCTAGATAGGTTCAAAACGGTTGAACTTTGTCCAACGTGTCTACGGGCATCAAAACAGCTTCAAAGACGAATGCCGAAGAAACGACAAGGTCGCAGAGACTGTTGATAGCATAACAGAAATTCAATACAAGTGACAGGCCACCCAGTGTTCATTCTCGGGTGTCCCCATATTCTTCCATTCGGGATCTTTCTCGGCGCAGATATCCATCGCTCGCGGGCATCGGGTGCGGAAATTGCAGCCAGATGGCGGATTGGTGGGCGACGGCACGTCTCCTTCCAAAACAATGCGCTGCCGTTTTTCCTCGATATAAGGATCGGGGATAGGCACCGCGGAGAGTAGCGCCTGCGTATAGGGATGCAACGGCTCTTCATACAACGCGATATGATCAGTCAATTCTACCAGCTTGCCCAAATACATCACTGCGATGCGATCCGAGATATGGCGAACCATCGAGAGATCATGGGCGATGAAGAGATAAGTCAAGCCGAGGCTCGACTGAAGGTCCTCCAGCAAATTGACAATCTGGGCCTGAATAGAAACATCCAGCGCTGAGATCGGCTCATCGGCTACAATAAATTTGGGATTCACAGCCAGGGAGCGGGCGATACCGATACGTTGCCGCTGACCGCCCGAAAATTCATGGGGATAGCGATTGACAAAATAAGGGTTCAGCCCCACCAGCTTCAATAATTCCTGAACGCGTTCCTGACGTTCTTTGCCTTTGGCCAGATTATGCACTTCGAGCGGCTCTCCGACGATATTTCCTACAGTCAGGCGAGGATTCAGAGAGGCGTAGGGATCCTGGAAAATCATCTGCATCTCGCGACGCTGACGGCGCAGGGTTTCGCCCTTCATTTCGGTCAGTTCCACCCCTTCGAACAACACACTGCCTGCCGTGGGGCGATAAAGCTGGAGAATGGCGCGTCCTGTCGTGGATTTACCGCAGCCGGATTCCCCCACCAGTCCCAATGTCTCGCCATGTTTGATGGAGAAGCTAACGCCATCAACGGCCTTGATATCAGCAATTTTTCGTTGAATAATAATTCCCTTGGTAATGGGGAAATACATCTTGAGGCCTTTCACCTCAAGCAAGACATCTTTTTTCGAACCATTCTCACTAGACATAGATGCCTCCTTCTTTAATGTCAGCCACTACGTTTTCCCAATTCCAACAGGCCACGCGTCGGGTGGGCGAAGTTGCATCGATAGGTGGAGCCTCTTGGGTGCATTTTTCGGTACGGTATTGGCACCGAGGCGCAAAAGGGCACCCCGGAGGCAGATCAATGAGATCAGGAGGCAAGCCATCAATCGGAATCAGACGTTTACTCTTCCCCATATCCAGCCGGGGAACCGAACGCAAAAGCCCCAACGTATAAGGGTGATGGGGTTCTTCATATAATTCGTGGACTTCCGCCTCTTCCACAATGTGTCCAGCATACATAACAATCACGCGTTCAGCCAATCCGGCGACAACCCCGAGATCATGGGTTATCCAGATAATTGCCATGCCAATTTGTTCTTTGAGTCCCTGAACCAAATCCACAATCTGAGCCTGGATGGTCACGTCCAATGCCGTTGTGGGCTCATCGGCAATGAGCAATTGCGGATTACAGGAAAGTCCCATGGCAATCATTACACGTTGGCGCATACCGCCGGAGTATTGATGCGGATAAGAATCCAGGCGACTGGCTGCTCCGGGAATGCCAACCATTTCCAGAAGCTCGATGGCTCGCTGTCGGGCCTGACTTTTATCCATGCCCAAATGCAATTGCAGCGCCTCCATAATCTGCTGACCGATAGTCAACACCGGATTCAGCGACGTCATGGGATCCTGAAAGATCATGGCGATGCGATTACCGCGCACCTGACGAACTTCATCATCGGTCAATGCCATCAAATCACGCCCATCAAACCAAACCTCACCGGCAACAATTTTCCCCGGTGGCTGGGGAATCAGGCGAATGAGAGACATCACGCCAACGCTTTTTCCGCTGCCGCTTTCACCCACAATCGCAAGTGTTTCACCCTCATGCAATTTATAAGAAATACCATTGACCGCATGAACAACACCATCTTGCGTAAAAAACTGTGTTTTAAGTCCTTTGACTTCTAGTAGAGCAGCCATTGACTCTCCTTAAATCAGTTCACGGCTCAAAACAATAAGCCAAAAAAATATAGAGTATGAACAAGTTACTGACGAAGACGCTTCATCGTCAGGCTGTAAGTTTAGCATAAATAGAAAAAGCCTGTCAAACAAAACAACTTCGGTAAAACGGCTCACAGTTTTTTAGCAACAATTAATCAATTGCTACAATTTGCTTCACCCAGGCTACCTGTTGCTGCAAAAGAGATGCCGTGTCTGACTCCGAAAGGCCTTGCGCCACAACGTGCAGTAATGGCCGATCCGCGTCCGGACGAATAAGCGCCCAACGGACGTCGCCCGCTGAAAACCGTACACCATCAATCGTATCAATAATGTACGGCCCGACGCCTTCGCTCACCTCTCGCATCACCCGCCCCTTGGCGCCCCAAGGGCAGGGCAACGTGGCGCGCATCCAGTAAAATTCCGGCAACCCGGTGATAACCTGTTGTAGCGTAGTATGCTGCATGGCAATCAATTC
>WGCR01000242.1 GCA_015493675.1 Anaerolineae bacterium | reverse complement strand
GCGCCGGTGAGGGAGTGCACGCCCAGGGCGCGATAGGCGTGGTGCAGGTGGCTACGGAAGGTGTGCTCCGCGATGCTTGCCGCGTCGCACCACCACTTGCCCCGAGCGCTCGCCCAGGGTCACGTCCCCCACCTTCAGGGCCAGCAATTCGCCCACGCGCAGGCCCGCGCCAGACAGCAGCGCCACCATCGCGATATCGCGGGGATGGCCGTCCGCATCCACGGCCCGCAGGAAGCGGCGCAAGTCGCGGTCGGTCAGGCTCTTGGGCTGGCGGGCCTCGGGCCGGATGCCGGAGACGCCTGCGGCGGGATTGCCCGCGAGAAAGCCCTGCCCGCTGGCCCAGGCCAGGAAGCGAGAGAGCGCGGTCAGGCGCTGGTTGATGGTGGCGGGTTTCGCCTTTTCGATAGTCTGCTGATGCGCCTGCCAGTCCGCGATATCGCGGGGGAGCAGCTCGTCCAGTTGGGGCGAAGCGTCGTAGGTGGCCCCGTACCAGCGGACGAAATGGGCCAGGGCGCGGCGATAGGCGGCGCGGGTGTGGGGGCTTTTGCCCTGGGCTTGCAAATGCGCCAGCCATTGATTTTGGGCGGAAGTGAAGTCGGTCTCGATGGTCATCACGATTATGTTGCCACTTTTTCGGGCGTTAGCGGTTGAGAATGGGCGGGTTTTGAGGCGTTTCGATAGCCCAAGTATAGCATTTTTTGAAATCGTGCGCCACATAACTAACATTATGTTGCTACTTTATGGCAATCATCAAGCATGCCCCACTTCCAGTCTTCATTTTTCCCATATTGACAAAATCACTGAATTCGAGTATGATATAGATGCCAGTGGACGAAACTCGGCTCCATGCCGTGTGGTTGTCGGACTGTGGTCTGACAACCCTATATCCCTGGCTATTTTTATTTTTGCCAGGTAATGCGTCCCTTTAGCGCCTCGAGGGTCAGGGGTTTCTTCCGCGTGTAGTACATCCCATAACGGGCGTTACGCGTGTCGTCGATGTCATGGATGAAACGGAAAGCTGGCTGGAGATAGAGAACGTACCGATCTTCGCCTCGTTCATACAAGCGTTGGAGCGCCCAGAGAAAATAATCGGCTACCTGGAGTCCACCTGTTTGGGCTGGCGTGCTGGGAATGATATGAATGGTTGGTTCATGCGAAACACCCCATTGCTCTGCAAAACGCTGCCTTGCTGTTTGTAACGCAGTCTGGAGCGCCTTGGTCCTGTCCGATTTGCCCCGCGCCGCAAAGAAGATATCGTATTCGTCGTCCTTGTGAAGCATATTTTTGAAAAGTCTTCTCACCATGTAGTCGTATAACTCATTCGGATGATAGCGATAGGCCGAATCATTCTCATTGCGCTGCAGGACATAAGACAACACTTCGCGCTTGTCGCGAATGACGGCCAAAAAACGTATCTTATCGCTATGACGGCGTAAGATCTTGAATACTTCCCACCTCACTTCGGGGATGTCATCTTTGGCATGAAAATAGAGCGCAGTTTTGCGGCGGTGAGGTTGCATTGAAGGGATAGTCTGAAAATAAGGATCGGCAAGCAATTCCTGTCGCAACTGCGCTAATTCCCCGGTAATGATGGATGGGTCAAGAAGATCAACAAAACCCAGCATGAAAAATCTGGAACACCCCTCCTGACCGATAATAATCTTGCCCCGGCGACTAAAGAGAGTGCCGTCTCCGGCTTCATCAACGAAATAATAGCGTTTTGATACAGATAGTTTCATTGCCATTTCCTTTGAATTGATAACAATAATTTTACCACATCTGTTCTAAAATAGTCCAACCCCGCCATTGCCTGCGGCCCGTTTCCCTGTCAGAATGGGGGCAGGTTGCTAATCGGCAACCGTTGGCTTCCCCCTCCTCCCTCTGCTCATCTCCGCCCGCGAAAAGGCCTCGCATAGAACTGTGCGGGGCCTTTTCCGTGTCGGGGACGATAGACCATGGACGGGGGACGATGCCGTCTGTCGTCCATCGTCCGTCGTCTCCGCCTGACTGACTCATGGAAGTCGATCTCCGAACTATCCTCAAAGAAGTCACTGCCATCGCCCTGTTAGGCGCACTGGCCCTGGGGCTGTACGCGTTCATCACCCGTGATTGGGAGCAATCACCCGAAACGACAGCGACGCCAACGGCTGCGGTTGCATCCGCGCCCGCGCCCATCACCCTGCAGGGCGACAACAGCATCTGGAGCGCCGAATTGACCAACCCCGACGCCCTGACCGAGATCACCGATACCCCCGCCTTTCAAAAGCGCTTCCCCAAGGGCCTGACCGTGACCCTCATCGACGACGCCCGTGCGCCCGCGGCCCTGCGCGGCGAGTACGACGCTGATCCCTTCGCCCTGCGCTTCGGCGCGGTCTGGCCTGAGCCTGCTCCCGGCCAGACCATCAAGCCCGAAATGGAAGCCTGGGCCGACTGCGTGCGGGACTTCGAGCTCGGTCCATCCGACGCACTCAGCTGCTACCTCTTCGCCCGCGGCCAGTCGGGCGAGATCCTCGACCTTCTCGCTACTTCCGCCCTGCACCAGGCCCTACGCTACGCGCTCATGGGCCGCATGACTTCCGACCCATCATGGACGCCCGACGACGCCTTTCTCTCGCTCTCCCCCTCCTCGCCTTGACCCTGGCCCTGCTCGGGCTCTTCTTCCTGCGCTCGGGCGGAGGCCAGTCCGCCTGCGCCACCGGCAACTGCCAAGCCTGGTACTGCGACCGGGTCATCGCCGGCCAGTGCTACCAGCGCAACGGCGACGGCAGCTATTCCCCCACGAACCCCGTGGGCTGCGTGGGCAACTGCTCCGGCGGCTCGGGCGAGTGCAGCTCCGGAGCCTGTCCCTCCGGTAAGGGCTACAAGTGCTGCGCCCAGTCGGGCCAGGGCGGCTGCGGGCCGATCCTGATGGGCGTGCGCGGCTCCGACTGCTGCGGCGGCAATGGCGAACGCACGCCGCAGCCCACGGCCACGCCCACACCACCCGCGTGCAGCGGCACGCGCATAAACG
>WGCR01000241.1 GCA_015493675.1 Anaerolineae bacterium | reverse complement strand
GGGTTGGGCACATCGGTGCCGGGCGGGAAGCTGAGGCCCGAGGGCGTGGGCCCGCCCATCTGCGCGGGATTGGCCGGATCGTGCCACACGTGGCGGGTGACCGTTTCCACGTCGGGCTCGGGCAGGGCCAGGGCTTCCTCCAGCGCGGCCTGGGCCTCGGCCCGGGCGTCGTCGAAGAGCGCCTGCCATTCCTCTTCGCTCATCAGCGCCGGAACCAGGTAATCGTGCAGCGCGGGCAGGGGGTCGCGCCGGGCGTCTCGGGCCAGATCTTCCAGGGTCTTGTAGGCCTGGTTATCCACCGAAGAATGGCCCGACATGCGGGGCACGGTGAGATGCAGCAGGCCCGGGCCTTTGCCCGCGCGCACGTGCTCGACCGCGTTGGCTACCAGTTCTGCGGTCTCCGCCGGGTTCGTGCCGCTGCCATCCCACACCGCCAGATTGGTGAAGGATGCGAGATTACGGGCGATGTTGCCGCCGGGCGTCTGGAATTTGCCCTGCACCGAGATGGCCAGCTCGTTGTCCTCGATGACGAACAGCGCCGGCAGATTGCGGGTGGTTGCCATGGTGATGGCCGACCAGAAACCATTGGAGGCCACCGAGCCATCGCCGCCGAAGATGACGGCCATTGCTCCCCGCCACGAGTCGTCTTCCAGCACGTCGGTGTAGTAGCGGATGGCCTCGGCCCAGCCCGCGCCGGGCGTGTACTGCGAGCCCACGTCTGCGGCGTTGGGCAGGATGGTGACGCCCCCGCGCGAGGGCATGTTGAAAACCACGCCCACATCCCGGCCATCGCTGATGCCCCCGGCTTTGGTCATGCCCGCGGCCAGGGCCTCCACGGGCGTCAGGCCCGAGCCCAGCGCGTAGGGGCGGCAGCGATAGTATACGCTGGCTCCGTCGTGGGGATGGGTGGTGAGCTGGCTGAGCAGCGATTGGCCCAACTCGTGTCCGCGGGCGGAGAACTGGTACTTCACCAGCCCCTTGGGCGTCAGTTCCCGCTCCTCCAGTTCGTCCAGGGTGCGGGAGAGCATGACGAGACGGGCGACGCGTTGCCAATCGAAGGCGGGATGCAGGTCTGCGGTGGTTTTGGTTGGCATAGAGACTCCTTGGTGCAGTAATCAATGAAATTAGGTTCTTTTGGATTTCATGGGGTGTTGGCTTTGCAAAACACGCCGGATTGCGAGGCCTGCCGGATTGCGAATCCGGCTGGAAGCGGGTAGATCCAAGGGCGGATTGCGAATCCGCCCCGAATCGCACCCCCTGAAATACGATTGAGCCTGAAATTATTGCTCGCTGGGCAAGAAAATGTCTCACGCAAAGTCGCAAAGCCGCAAGGAGAAAAAGGCGAAGAAAAACTTAGCGCCTTGGCGACTTTGCGTGAGATTAGCTTTTTGGGGCTTCGGCTTGCCCGGGTCAGGTGAAATGGGCGTCGATGATTGCTGTCATTATACACTGCCCCGACGACGCGCTCCAATCCGTTGCCGTCTTGTCCTCATCCCGCCTCTGGTGTATCATGTTTTTCACCACACCCGAGAGGATTTTTATGATCACCCAAGAAAAGGTTTTGGACGCCCTGCGCACCGTTTACGACCCCGAATTCACCATGGACATCGTCACCCTGAACATGGTGAAGGATGTGCGCATCGAGGGCGCGCGGGTCGAGTTGGACCTGGTGCTGACCACGCCATTTTGCCCCCTGGCGCCGTTCATCAAGATGAAGATCGAGCGTGCCATCAAAGAAGGCATCCCCGAAGTTGCAGAGGTGACCTCTAACATTTTGGATGAAAAATGGGACCCGCCGGAGGTGCTGGGCCCCATGGAGATCGTGTATCCTGATTTCGTGAATGTCAGGACGGCGCCCTGACGACCTGACAGGTCAAGGGATGCGGTGAGACCTGACAGGTTCCACACGACGCGTCCTGTGATTGACGTTGTTGGCGCCAGCTAACAAGGCGGGATAACGAACCTGCGTTGTAGAACCTGTCAGGTCCGGGACAGCAATTCGGCTTTCATCGCCCGAATTTCATCCTGCACCCGCGCCACAGCCTCATCCAGGGGAACGAGCGCGATATCTTTCGCCGCCCGGCGTTTCAGCTCCACACCGCCTTTCTTCAGCGAACGCCCGCCCACGGTGATGCGCAGGGGAATGCCGATGAGATCAGCGTCGTTGAACTTGACGCCCGGACTCTCATTCCGATCGTCATAGAGCACTTCTACGCCCGCGGCCAACAAATCTGCATAGAGCTGCTCTGCAGCTTCGTAACCGCCTTTCAGCGCCACAATATGCACCTGGTAGGGAGCGATGGTGATGGGCCAAATGATGCCGTACTTGTCGTTATACTCCTCCACCACACTGGCCATCAGGCGGCCCACGCCGATGCCGTAAGAGCCCATGATCACCGGCTTGCGCTCGCCATCCTGATCCTGGAAAAGCGCGCCCATGGCTGCACTGTAACGGGTTCCCAGCTTGAAAATGTTCCCAACCTCCACCCCGCGCACCGTGCGTAGCGGCGCGCCGCAATTGGGGCAGGCGTAGCCGTCGGCGGCGGAAACAATATCAGCCACAATGTCGGCCTCGTAGTCACGGCCATAATTCACGTTCAGGAAGTGGTAACCTTCCTCGTTGGCGCCCGCCACCAGGTTCGGCGACTTCGCGGCCAGGTCATCCACCACCAAAATGACGCCATCGCGGCGGATGCCCAGGGGCGAACCATAGCCCGGCTCCGCGCCAATGGCCTTGATCTCCTCCTCCTGGGCCGGGCGCAGTTCTTTGGCCTTGATCGCATTGGTCAGCTTGGTCTCGTTCAGATCCATATCGCCCCGCACCACGGCGAAGACGAATTTGTCCACATCCTCCTGGCCCTCGGTGATGGTGGCGACCATGAACACCGCCTTGGCCGTCTTGCTCTGGGGGATGTTCAGGAAATTGGCCAGGTCCTCGATGGTCTTGGTTCCGGGCGTGGCCACCTTCTCCAGCGGCGCGGGGGCTTCAGGCTCCGGTTCGGGCTTCTGGAACGTGGCCACCTGGCGGTTGGAGGTGTATCCACAGGCGTCGCACAGCACCAGCGTGTCCTCGCCGATGGGCGTGAGATACATGAACTCATGCGCCTGCTTGCCCCCCATCATGCCCACATCCGATTCCACCGCAATAGTGGGCAGACCGCAGCGATTGAAGATATTGAAATAGGCCTGGTAATGCGCCCAATACTGCCTGTCCAGCCCTTCCCAGTCCGTGTCCAGACTGTAACTGTCCTTCATGGTGAATTCCCGGACGCGAATCAAGCCGCCCCGGGCCCGGGGCTCATCCCGCCATTTGGTTTGAATCTGATAGATGAGCACTGGAAGTTGGCGATAGGAGTGAATGATGTCTCGCACCAGGGAGGTGACCACCTCCTCGTGGGTCATGGCCAGCACCATATCACGGCCAGTGCTGTCCTTCATCCGTCCCATCTCCGAACCGATCTGGTACCAACGGCCTGTCTCCTGCCAGATTTCTGCGGGATGCACCACGGGCATGGTTATTTCCTGCCCGCCGATGGCATCGATCTCCTCACGCATGATATTCTCGATTTTGTCCATCACCCGGCGGGCCAGGGGCAGATAGCTGAAAATGCCTGTGCCCAACTGGCGGATGTAGCCCGCCCGCACCAGCAATTGATGGCTGATAAATTCCGCGTCGGCAGGAGCCTCGCGCAGGGTTTCGCCAAAAAGATGACTTAGTTTCATAAAAATGCCTCAAGATTCAGAGATTGAAAATGAAAATTGTTTCAAAACGCCATTTTACCCCATTTTCAGATGAATGGGTAACGGACGTTTCTGTGATCACCCCGGCTACGCACCCATTTCACCTCTCCCAATGGACATGCGGCTCAATCTCATAGACCACAAATTTTGTCTCACCCGTCTTTTCATCCGTTATCCGCAGACGCTCCTGCAAATGCAGGCTCGCGTCCGCCAACGCCGCATCCAGCGCCGGTTTCTCTTGTAACTCCCAGCCAGGAAAGACCACAAATCGGGTGTAGCCATAGCGGTTGGCAGCCAAATCATTGATCAGCATATCGGGATCGGCCCAATACTCGCGCGGCGGCCCATCCCACAGATACCAGTCCCACTGCCAGCCCAACCAGCGTTGATAGATCACGCCATGATAGCCGGGCGTGTTCTCTTGCAGATAATCCGCCACCGTCAGCAGCCCGCTGTACGCCCCGTGATCACCGCCCACCGGAATTTGAGCCGTAGCGGCCTGGCCCGCGCCCAGAATCAGGGGGATGCTCAGCAGCGTTGCCGCCCCCCAACGCCAGAAAACACCCCACCCGCGCAGTCGCTCCCACAGCCACAATGCCCCATACCCCGATAAAATCGCGCTCAGCGGCGTCAATGGCAGCAGGTAGCGATCCCAGGGCTGAAAGCTGAAGAAAAAATGCAGCGCCAGATAGCCGATGGAAAAAGCGGCAAAAAGCAATAGCCAATAACCGCTATTCACCATGCGATCATCGGCTGCCAGCGAAGCTGTCTCTGCCTGCCGCTTTGACGATGGAAGGGGGACAGAGGACGGAGGAGCGGTAGAACGCACACCGTCAGACTGTTGACCGCCTACTGACTCCTGCTTACTGCTCACTGCATCCCGCACCTCTCGCCAGGCTGCGCCCACCGCGATAAGGCTCAGGCCAGCGATCACTACAGTCCCGGCCGCGCCGCCGCCCCACCAACGCCACACCTGCCGCCATTGGCCCAGACGCGCGGGCCAATCCACGGGGGCAACCAGCCCCAGCCCGCCGTAACTGTGCCAGGATTGTGTCCAAAAATCGGGAATTTCTGCGGGCAAAATGCGCCAGCCATCCCACTGCCACACCTTGTGCCAGATAAATCCGAAACCCAGTCCCGCCGTCAGGAATGGCAGCAGCCAGTAAACGACGTTCAGATGCTTGCGAATGCGCCTGTCGAAAACTGTGGGATAACGC
>WGCR01000240.1 GCA_015493675.1 Anaerolineae bacterium | reverse complement strand
TGGTGATGCAGACGGCCAAAATATATAATCTCGACAGTTTAGTAACGGTGCGAGTGACAGGCGAAGACCTGTATGCAACCCAACATGCCCGATATTTTCTGCAAACGGTCAGCCCGCCCGCTTTCAGCGTTCGCGCGCGTCCGAATCAGGGGACGAAACTAACGGCGCTGGACGGACGTATCACCCTGGATATCCCGGCAGGAGCCGTGACCGAACCTGCTACGATATCCTTGCACTGGACCCGTCCCCGGCCCAACGACCCAAACTGGCTGACGGAACGATTCGATCTGGCCGCGATCAATGATCGGGGAGAGCCTGTAAGTAAATTCGCAAAAGCGTTGCGACTGACGCTGCATCGAGACATCGCGCCACAGGGTGTGATGATGGATGAGCGAGCGCTGGGCGAGCCGCTGGGCGCCCCCGCCTTTTTCTGGTGGGACCCGGCGGCGGAGATGTGGCGACGACAGGCAGGCCGTTATGACGTTGAAACAAAAATGCTCACGATGGACATCTTGCACTTCAGCACCTATGGCTCTGGCGATCCCTCCAATTTTGGCGAGCTGGGCCTGCCCCAGTTGAAGGTGGACGCCTCCAGTTTGTTCGCGGGCGAGTTTAGTTATCGTTATCCCCTGGCCTCGCTGGCAGGCCCTCATGGTTTCGGGCCGCGATTGGCTCTGGTCTATAGTGATGAGGCGGCGAATTCGGCCTGGGATGGCGACCGCATGCACAACAGCAATGACGATAACGTCTACCGCGTGCAGGCGTCGACAGTGGGGTATGGTTGGCAAGTGGGGGGGCTGGGCAAAGTGAGCGTCAGTTGGAATAGTTCCCATTCGGCGCCCAAAAAGGCCTTTCTCTCATTCGCAGGAGGCAGCTATGAGCTGATATGGGATGGCCAGAGCTGGCGGACGCAGCCAGAGAGTTTTCTGAAAATCTGGCGCGATTATGGGGGCGGCGGGAGCGATAATGGCGATTTGAAGGATGTTCGCAACTGGCATGTTTTGGATCAAAATGGCGTCGAGTATGTTTTTGGAAATGGCATGGGGGCGGGGACGGCTTATATGCGTCGCGATAGCGAATCGAATTGCGGCCCTGCGGCTTACGCCTACTACGTCACCCGGGTGGAAGACGCCTCCGGAAATCATTGGGAGGCCAGCTACACCACCGAACAGACAGACTGGACGGGCGGCGATCCTGGCAATTGTGACGATGAAGCGCAATCCAACCGCAACGTTATCCGAGCAACCTACCCCAACAGCGTGCGTCTTTATCGACAGGGTTCCACCACCCCCATCGGCGAAATTCAGTTCATCAAAGCCGCGGGGACGCGCCATGATACAGATATCAAGGGCAGGCATCAGGGAAAGCAGGCGCTGTGGGCGGATCACGTCATTTCGGAAATTCGCGTCAAATCACGCACAGCGACCGGCTATCCCGAGATATTCCGCTACACCCTGGCGTATCATTACAGTCATGGCACGACTGCAAATTGCGATTATAACAATAGTCGCTTGTGCACACATTCACTACTGGATAGCATCACCGTAACGCCCAAGCATAATCCGGGCGGCGGCGCCGGGGGCAGCCGCACAACCACATTTTCTTATTGGACGCATTCTGGCGCCAATTTTGGCTGGGTGGATATCAATTTTTCCGCCATCTATCTGCAAAAAATTCATAATGGCCATGGCGGCGAATTGTTCTTGTACCGAGAGGCGCATGATCATTTTCAGTCAGGATATGAAACAAAGATAAGCAATCATTATCGGCAGCGGCTGTTGGCCACGCGCACGACCGACGGTCTGGGGCATTATGTGTGGCAGACATTCACCTACAGCGGCGGCGCCTATGATCTCAACGACGCCAGTAACAACAACAGCAATATGGCGGACGATGAGTTTGCCGGTTTTAGCACGGTGGATGCGCGCCTGCATGATGCAACAAGCAGCAGCAGCGAGACGCCGCCTGCCCACGATAATGGCGATATTTCGCAAACAATCTATAGTTATAAGCAGGGGCTGGGCGGAGATGTCGACGAGGCGCTACGCGGCCGATTGTGGCGGACGGACGCCCATGCTGTTCCAGATGGCAGCGTTTATCAGCGCGAAGTGCGGGGCTATACGGCTGAAGAACGGGTGGCGGGCCAGACAGGCTGGGCCAGATTGACAAAGGTGGTCATCCACGCCGACAAAGGGGGCGCTGGTTGGGACAAGCGTTGTACAACTTATGACTATGATGTGAGCTTGCAGGGCGGCCAACAATATGGCAGGGTTACGCATGTGGAGGACCGGCCCGATTGGTGCAGCAGCGCTCCCTATCGCACCACCATCACCCAGTATGCTATCAAAGATGAGACAAACGCTCAGGGCGTCCCCACCCATTATCAGGTGCAACCTGCACAGAAGAAAGTGAAAGATGGCGGGAATGTCTGCCGCAGCCTGACGCAGTACTTCTATTATGCAGGCGACGCCATAAACGGCAGCCAGGAGGCCGCTTACGGCGATCCCGGCAACAAGGGTCTATTGCGACGCGCGCGCGCGGCCATCGATGAGGATGGCGATTGTGGTGCGGTGTCATCGTGGGCCGAGAGCGAATATGACTATTACGCGGACGGCAACGCCAAGCGCAGCACGCAGCCGCCCAACCATGCCGGCGTGCGGGCCTGGACTGAGACGACCTGGGACAGCGTGCATGGCGCTTATGCGGTGACAGTGACCAATAACCTGAGCCAGAGCAGTAGCGCCACCTACGATCTGGCTTTAGGCGTGGTCAAAACTGCCACCGACGCCAATGGCGTGACCAATGAATTCGAATACGACGGCTATGGTCGCCTGCGCAAAAGCTGGATTGCTCCGCAGGACAAGAACGCCACGTCCAACACGCCGACCGAAAAAATCGATTATTACGAGGGAACGACCGCCAACAACACAGCTTGCAGCAACAGTTGGTGCATGCATACCATGAAGTTGGATGAAGCGGGGGGTGATAATTATCAGCACGGCTACACATTCATGGATGGGCTGGGCCGGACGCTTCAAACCCAGGCCGAAAGTGAAGGCGGCCAACATATCGTGACGGATGTTTGGTATCATGAAACAGGCCAGGTGGAAAAACAGAGTACGCCTTATTTCGTGAACGGATACGCCGGAACATACCTCAATCCGGCTGCACAGCCCGCCACCCAATATCAATATGACGGATTAGGTCGAACGACAATCGTGACGGCGACGGACGGCACTGAGACCAGGACCTACTATCAGGGCTACAAAACCGCAGTAATCGATGCGCTCAATCATTTGACCATGCAGGAGTCGGATGATTGGGGGCGCCTGGACCACGTCTGGCAATACATGGGCGTTTACCCATCTGGTCCTCCGACTGAGCCAAACAGTTCCGCCTGGGATACGACGGGCAGCTATGCCACCGCCACCTACGACTACGACGTGCTGGATCGATTGACGGGCGTAACCGGTCCTGCAGGATCGACCGAACACACGACCATCGCCTATGATCTGGCCGGTCGCAAGAAAAGCATGGATGATCCAGACATGGGGGGGTGGAGCTACACGTACGATGCGGTGGGGAATTTGCGCACGCAAACGGACGCGCGTAATTGCAAGACCACCTTCAGCTATGACGCTCTGAACCGACTGACAGGCAAGAGCTACAGCGGCGATAGCGAAGCGCCGGACGAGTGCAAGACCATGGCTGCGGTGAGCTATACGTATGATCAGGGGACGTATGGCAAGGGCCGGCGCACGGGCATGAGCGTGACCGGTGGCAGCAGTACAGCCTGGGTGTATGACAAAAGAGGCCGGATGACCAGCGAAAGCAAGACTATCGACAACACCACATACACCACAAGCTACAGCTACGATGCCGCCGACCGTATGCAAACGATGACGTATCCGAACCCCGGCAGTGAAACGGTGACGTATCATTACAACGCCCAGGGCTTGCTGGAGAATATGACCAGCAGCGTGCGCAACGACTTGCAGTATGTCAAATCAACGGTCTACGATGCCAGCAGCCGCGTCACTCAGCGAGTGATGCAGCATAAAAGCACAACTTCCTGGACGACGAACTACAGCTATTATCCCTGGAATCAGGTCAACGGCCAGGGGCGGCTGCAGGCTCTGACGACTTCGGGTATTCAGAATCTCACGTACACATATGATGCGGTGGGCAATATCAAAAGCATCGTGGATGGGGAGAACAGCGGGCAGCGACAATGTTTCAACTATGACGCAATGAATCGACTGACGCAGGCGTTTACGGGCAACAGTACATGCACGGCCTATCAGGCCACGGGCGATGGTGCGTATGACAAGCAGTTCCAATACGCGGCCAACGGCAATCTGACCCTAAACAAGCTGGTGCATCCGAACTGGGATTACCGTTCGTACACGTATGACAACAACGCAAAGCCGCATGCGGTGGTGCAGGCGGGGAATGACAGCTTTGGCTATGACGCCAACGGCAATATGCTCATCCGCACCCTTGGCGCAACCTATACGCTGAGCTACGATGCGGAGAATCGGTTAGTGAGCGTGTCGGGTGGCGGGAGCAGCGCCAGTTTCGTCTATGATGGCGACGGCAACCGGGTGAAAGCGACCATCGATGGAGTGACGACTTATTATGTGGGGCGGCATTACGAATATCGCAACAGCAGCACGTACACCAAATATTTCTTTGCAGGCAACGAGCTGGTGGCATTTGAGCGTTCATCAGGGTATGGAAGTTATACAGGGCGGCGTTATGTGTTCCGGGATCACCTGGGCAGCACGTCGGTGATTGTCAATGGACAAGGGAATATGCTGTGGAAGGATTTGTATTATCCCTTTGGCGATTTGCGTCACCACTGGGATAGTACGCCCGGCTACCCACAGACCGCGTACCGCTACACCGGCCAGCGCCTGGACGCGGGCGTGGCGGGCGATTTGTATGACTACATTGCCCGACGCTATGACCCCGCGCTCGGGCGCTTCATCCAGCCGGACACCATTGTGCCCAACCCGGGCGACCCGCAGAGCTTGAACCGGTACAGCTATGTCGGCAATAATCCGCTGCGGTATGTGGACCCCAGCGGGCATAAATTTGTGGAAGGAGACAATGACGCAAATTATCCATGCGGCAAGCCTGGACAGGCTGCTTGCGTCGACAGTCTTGAGACCGCTGTGCATGATGCGATGTATCCTGAAGCGTACGGGCCATTAGAGGGATATCCAGTAGGGACCACCGAACAGGACATTTATGAGGCAAGTTTGCCTGGAATCATCGTTCCCGATGAGGGAACCAGAACTATAGGCGCTTGCGGCACTGCTGGACTTGTAATATACGGGCAAGTGTGTTTCGGTGTGACAATTGACAGCCATGGAGATTATTATTTTCATTGGTCTCCAGAAGGAGGCGGAATGTTGGTAATAACTGCGAGTGTGACAGGTTACTATGCCACTTCCAACGCGGATGATGGGCAGATGTTATTGGGGCCATATATGGATGTGGGTGGGAGTGCTGGAGAAATTGTTGTTGTTGGTTACGAACACACGACTCTCTACGATAAAAGTCAAATTGATATGAACAAATATAGTGCCGGATTTGGGTTTGACATATCAAGCGGAGGGCCAATCCCCGCACTTCCATTAGAAGCTCACTTTGGTGGAGGAGACACGCTGCCTATAGGGGGCCAACGCAACATTTTCGACGAATTAAACGTTACACCTCCGGTACCAGTTCGATAATTTTGATGGAGTAATGGCGTAACTGTATGACTTTCTGGAGAACATCATGCCAATTCTAGGACTTCTTTTTTCTGCAATCTTTATCACTGTGGGATTCTTCCTTTTTATTTACCCAGAGAAGGCGTATAATTTCATTATAAGCCTCAAACGCGATTCCTATCGCTTTTTGGTAGGGAAAAATGATGAGGTTCCTGAATCTCTTTTGCCAGGAAAGGCGCTTAGCATTATATGGGCCAGGATTTTCGGACTATTCCTCATTCTTCTCAACTCATTCTTTTTGTGGTTGTTGATTATCGGTCGTTGACATGTCTTTGAGGCGCGCTGGTTCGCCCGCCTCTCTCTCTCTTCGGCCCGAGCCGCCAGCATTCAATATCCGGGCCCGCTGCATCGCGTTTGGCGCAGGCCGGTACGCCAGTGGTACAATGCCCACAAGCTATCGCTACACCGGCCAGCGCCTGGATGCCGGATGCGGGGCCGGGGCGGATTGCGAATCCGCCTGAGGAGCATATCTCCCCGCCCGCCCGTCCTCCCTCGCGCCAGCCGGATATGCGA
>WGCR01000239.1 GCA_015493675.1 Anaerolineae bacterium | reverse complement strand
GATTTGTAGGGACTGTCGCCATCCAGCAATTCATCAAGGCTCGGTTTCTTCTTGCGGCCCCGTTCGTAGCCGCCCCAACTTCCCGCCCGTTTTCGGGCGCTGGCGGGTTCATTCTTCTTGCCATTGGTCGTCAATCGCCGGGGGATGTCCTTGAGAAAACGGGAGGATTCCGACATCTCGCTGCGGCCCCAGGTGGCCCGGCGGAAGGTGTGCAGCAGATAAAGCCGGTTCTTGGCCCGAGTCATGCCTACATAGGCCAACCGTCGTTCTTCTTCCATGCCATCAGCGTCCTCGAAACTACGGCTGTGCGGGATAAGGCCCTCCTCCATGCCCGTGAGGAAGACCACGCCGAACTCCAGGCCCTTGGCCGCGTGCAGCGTCAGCAATGAAGGCGCATCCGCCCCCGCCTCGTAATTATCCACATCGCTGACCAGCGCCACTTCTTCCAGAAAGGCATCCAGCGCGGTTTCCTCGGGCAGATCATCATAGGCCTGGCTGACGGTGCGCAGCTCCATGATGTTGTTCCAGCGATCCTCGCCCTCGTCGCTGCCATCTCGCATCCATTCCTGATAGCCCGATTCCGACAAAATGCGATCCATGAGCTGGGCGGGTGAAAGCGCAGTGCGGGCCTCAATCCAGTCTTGCAGCATGGCGTAAAAATTCATCAGCGCCTTTTTGGTGCGATTGCTAAAGGGCTGCACCGCCACTTTCTTGCCCAGTTCGCTCTCATCCCCGCCGATAATGCGCAGGCCCTGGTACATGCTCACCCCCAGGCCGCCGCTCCAGCTTGCCAGTTTGTTGATGGTGGCCATGCCAATGCGCCGGGGCGGGGTGTTGATGATGCGCCGCAGGCTGACGTCATCGTTCGGGTTCTGCACCACCCGCAGATAAGCCATCACATCCTTGATTTCTTTGCGATTATAAAAGCGCGTGGCTCCCACCAGCCGATAGGGCATGTTGCGATGCAGGAAGGCTTCTTCGATGGCCCGGGACTGGGCGTTGGTGCGATACATGATGGCCACGTCGCCGGGCCCGGCCTCGCCGGTTTTTTTCATTCTCAGAATTTCATCGACAATGAAATTGCCTTCCTCTTTTTCGTCGTAGGCTTCGTACACGACGATTTTCGGGCCTTTGCCGCGGTCGGTGAATAGCTTTTTGGCGGTGCGGTGCACGTTGCGGCTGATGACGGCATGGGCTGCATCCAGAATGTTTTGGGTGGAGCGATAATTTTGTTCCAGCAGGATGACCGCGGCGTCGGGATAATCTTTGCGAAAACGCTCGACATTGCGAAAATCAGCGCCGCGGAACGCGTAGATGGATTGATCCTCATCGCCCACCACAAAGATGTTGTGATGTGCGCCCGCCAGCAGCTTCACCAGTTCATATTGCGCCGTATTGGTGTCCTGAAATTCGTCCACCATGATATAGTCGAAGCGATGCTGATAGAAATCCAGAATTTCGGGATGTTTGCGCAGCATGACCACGGTTTTCATCAGCAGATCGTCGAAATCCAGGGCGCTGCTCAATTCCAAAAGCGCCTGATAACGTTCGTAAATCCGGGCGACCATCTCATCCCAATAGGTTTGGGTGGGGAATTTGGCCGGGGGCAGCAGCTCGTTTTTGGCCCGGGAGATGGCGCTGAGGATGGGCCGGGGGCGATTGCGCTTGTCATCCAGGTTCAGGTCTTTCAGCGCCTGTTTGATCACCTGCAACTGATCGTCGGTGTCGAAGATGACGTAGCGGGGATTGAGTCCGATTTTCTCGGCCTGGACGCGCAAAAAGCGGGCGCAGATGCGATGAAAGGTGCCGATGCTAAGTCCTTGCAGGCCCGCATCCATGCCCATCAGGGCCTGGGTGCGCTCTTTCATCACCTGGGCGGCTTTGTTGGTAAAAGTGACGGCCAGGATACGATACGCGGGAACGCCGATTTCGTCGATGAGGTAGGCGATGCGGTGGGTGAGGACGCGGGTTTTGCCGGAGCCGGGCCCGGCCAGCACCAGCACCGGGCCATGCACCGTCGTTACGGCCTCGCGTTG
>WGCR01000238.1 GCA_015493675.1 Anaerolineae bacterium | reverse complement strand
TTTGAGGCTGCTTCCCGTGTGGCCGATGAGCTCATCAAGGCCGAAGACCTGGACAAAGCCATTCGGGAGTTTGCTCCCATGATCGATGAACGGGTGCTGGATGTGTTGCTGCGCAACATGAAGGTGGCCCAGGCGGAAGGCGCTCCTGAACTGGCTGCCCGCATTCAACAGGTGTTGGACGCACTGCAACAGGCAGCGGGCGATTCCATGCCGCCAGCGCTCAATCTCATCTTCAAACTGGTTGAGGCCGAGTATCCTCAGGAAACCAAAGCGCTGCTGGAGGAAAACCGGGCTTTGGTCAACGATGAATTTTTCACGCTGCTGGATGTCTTCATTCGGGATGTCGGGCAGTCAGATAGCTATGAGCCCAAAACCAGGGAGCAACTCCTGCATCATCTCCGTAATGTTTCCACCCAGGCAAAGCTTCTGACCTGACATCATCTTGACCCCAAGCCAAACTGAAGACGATCAGGGTGATGTCAGTTTAATTGTCTTGGCTGGTTGACTGACAAAAGTCAGCTTGGCATTCTAAACCCACCGATTAAAATCAGGGTCAGGGGCTGCCCCCACCTTTTGTTCCTCCCCCGCTCTGAGACGGGCAGGGGAGGAGATAACGTGTTTTTCACTTTAATCATCGATCATTAATCATTGATCCGCACATCATTGAGCAGAAATCGGAGAGTCCATCTCACTGTGAGTTATTTCTCATAATGTCTAATGCCCCTACCGCCTGAAATCCAAACGATCCATCGTCTTCCCAGGTCATCTTTACTCACCTGTTTCGCGAGGCCGCCTTATGCGTGTCGGAATGTTTGCCAATAGCTATCTGCCTGTCGTCAATGGCGTCGTCCGTTCTATCATGCTCTATCGTCAGGGCCTGCTGAATGACTGTCATTTTGTCGGCGTCTTTGCGCCCGATGCCCGGGATTATGAAGATGAGCAGCCTTTCATTTTTCGTTATCCCGCCATCCCTCTGCCATCACAGATGAAGCTTTCCTTTCCGGTGGTGGCTGCGCCTCACATCACCTGGATGATGCCCCGTTTGAAGCTGGATGTGATCCATGCGCATCACCCGGTCATTGTCGGGGCCGAGGCCGCTCGTTTCAGCGAAGAACTGGACGTCCCCATGGTGTTTACTTTCCATACCATGTATCATGAATACACCCATTATTTTCTGGGCATGGATAACGAGCTGGTCAAACAGATCGTACGCCGTTCGGTGCGGGATTTTGCCAATCGGGCCGATCATATTATCGCTCCCTCGCCCGCGGTGGTGAACCTGATGCCCAGCTACGGCATTCAGAAACCGGTGGATATTCTGCCCACGCCTGTGGACATCGACAAGTTCAAACCCCGGCCCAAGCCTCTTCTCGACAACCCCGACCGCATTCGGCTTATTTATGTCGGACGGGTGGCCAAAGAGAAGAACCTGGACTTTTTGCTGAGGGTTTTCGCCCAGGCTGCTGCCAAAGATGAACGGTTGGAGATGCTTCTGGTGGGGGGCGGCCCCACTCTGGATGATCTGCGAAAACTGGCGAAAAGGCTTGAGATCGATCATAAAGTAACCTTTACCGGCATGGTGCCCTTTGAGCAAGTCGTCGATGAACTGAGTCTGGCCGATCTGTTCATTTTCTCATCCACCAGCGAAACCCAGGGGCTGGTGGTGCTGGAAGCCATGGCCGCCGGTCTGCCGGTGGTCATGGTTGAATCTGAAGCTTTGCTTTATTTTGTCAATCCGGGCCAGGATTGTATCGTGGCTCCGGAAAAAGAGAATGACATGGCCGCAGCGATCCTGTCGTTGATCAAGGATCCGGATCGATTGCGAGCCATGGGCAAGGCGGCCCGCGCCAATGCCGAAAAATACAGTATCCCCGCCCTCACCACCCGTCTGCTGGATGTATATCAGGCTGCTGCTGACGCTCACTATCGCACTGAATGATGAATGCTGAAATCATAACTACTGGCACCGAACTCCTTCTGGGAGAGATTGTTGACACCAATGCGCCATTCATCGCCCGCCAACTGCGGGCCATCGGCGTCAATCTTTATTACAAAACCACTGTGGGTGATAATCGGGAGCGCCTGGCCTATGCTCTGCGTCAGGCCCTGGAACGCTCCGATGTGGTGATCGTCACCGGCGGGCTCGGGCCCACGGTGGATGACATTACCCGCGAAGCGGTGGCCGACGCCACCGGGCGTGAGCTGGAACTGCGTCCCGAGATTGTCGATCACCTCAAGGCCTTCTTCGGGCAACGCGGGCGTTCTTTTACCGAGAATAACCTGCGGCAGGCCTATCTTCCCCGGAGTTCCCGCATGATCCCAAATCCCATTGGCACCGCTCCCGGGTTCATCGTTGAAGATGCCCGCGGCGTCATCATCACCATGCCCGGCGTGCCGCGAGAGATGGAACGCATGATGACCGAGCAGGTGATCCCCTATTTGCAGGAGAAGATGGGAGAATCGCTGGTCATCGTTACCCGCGTCATCCACACCGCGGGCATTGGCGAAAGCGCCATCGACAACATGATCGGTCACCTGATGACCCGTTCCAACCCCACGGTGGGGCTGGCTGCACATCTGGGCCAGGTGGATATTCGGCTGGCCGCCCGCGCTGGCTCCCAGGCGGGGGCGGAGGCGCTGATCGCCCCCGCCGAGGCCGAAATCCGCGGGCAATTGGCGCCCTGGATTTATGGCGTGGATGAAGACACCCTGGGCAGCGTTATCGCCCGCTGGCTGCGACAACACGATGCCAAACTGGCCATCTTTGAGACCAATACCCGCGGCGCCATTCTGGAGAAATTCCCCGAGGGGGATCGCGATATATTGGCAGGACATTTTGTGGATATCACCTCGCTCAGCGGATGCGAGTCCTGCGCTGATTTTACCGAGACCAATGCTGTGGCTGTGGCCAACGCCATGCGCGCCATGACTGGAGCCAGGTACGCCCTGGCGCTGATGGGATCGGATGATCCGGCGCTGGGATTTTGGGCGGAAGATCGGGGAAGCACCTGGCTGGCTTTCGCCATGCCGCACACCACTTTCAGCAAGCAACTGAATGCGGCGGGCGCCGATGACTTTACCCGCAACTGGCTGGCCACCAATGCTCTGGCCTATGTTTATCGGCGACTGCTGGACCAGCCGTCGTGACGTTCTGATTTTCCTGGCTCAACAGGAATTCAGGGGGGCTCCCGGAGGGCAACAAGCAGTCACCCCCCTGAAATCCAAAAGAACCATTTTCCTTATGCCATTAACTGCCGCCCAGATACCCGGCATCCCTGATGCGCCCCTGATTGCCGTGGGCTCCCGGAATGCGCCCAAGCTGGAGGCGGTGCGATTGGTTTTCCGGCCCATCTGGCCCGAGGCCGAGATCATCGCTGCGCCCGTCCCTTCGGGGGTGGCGGATCAACCCTGGGGCGCAACTGAGGCCATGCAGGGAGCTATCCACCGCGCCCGGGCCGCCTTGCTGGCCGCCCGGGC
>WGCR01000237.1 GCA_015493675.1 Anaerolineae bacterium | reverse complement strand
TGGTGATCATCGGCGCTTCGCGGGAAGGCGTCATCCAGCGCCTTCGTTTCGGCGAAATCCCCGAGAAGGTCGCGGCCGAGGCCAGCGTGCCGGTGCTGGTCATCAAGCGTCCCCTGCCGCGGCGGGTCACCTTTTATCGCCGGGTGTGGGATACGCTCATGCGCGTGACGCCCGATCTCAACGAGGCCGAGAAAGTCGAAGTCTACCGGGAATCCCGCCGCAGCTCCCGGGCCTCGCGTGACTTTTTCACCATGATCGCGCTCTCCACGGCCATCGCCACCTTCGGGCTCATGCTCAACGCCCCGGCGGTGATCATCGGCGCCATGCTCATCGCTCCCCTGATGAACGCTATCATCGGCATGGGGCTGGGCGTCGTGCAGGGAGACGCCCGGCTGCTCGCCCTGGGCGTCAAAACCACCCTGGCGGGCATTGGCGTCACCCTCCTGGTCAGCTTCTTGTTGGAGCTCATCATTCCCTTCGACACACTCACGCCGGAGATGATAGCCCGTTCGGCCCCCAATTTGCTGGATTTGGGGGTGGCGCTGGCTGCGGGGGCGGCAGGCTCTTACGCCCTGGCCCGCAAGAATGTTTCCTCCTCCCTGCCTGGCGTCGCCATTGCCGTTGCATTGATTCCCCCTCTCGCCACCACGGGCATGGCGTTGGCTCTGGCGGAATGGCAGGTCGTTCTGGGCGCAGGACTCCTGTTTCTCACCAACCTCGTCGGCATTGTGGCCATGAGCAGTTGGGTGTTCCTTTCGATGGATTTCAAGCCCGAAGTGACCCGGCGGGATCGTATGCGCCTCTTTGCCCGCGGCTGGCAGGCCATTCTGGTCATGATCCTGCTCATCACCATCCCCCTGGCCGTAGTCACCGTTCGCCAGATTAAACAGCAGAGCACCCGAAACGCCATTTCAGCAGCACTGAAGGCGGAATTCGCCACGATGCCCGGCATCAATCTGCGCGATTGGCGCTATCAGCAGCAGGACGACATGCTTGATTTGGAACTGGAAGTGGAAGCCAGCGAGACCACGCCATTCCATCAATCTGTCCTCCTGCAAGAGCATTTGGCCCGGCGTCTGGATCGCCCCGTGTCGCTGACATTGAAGGTCATTCCCACCATCCACCTGGATCCTCAACAACCGCCGGACGAGCCCTACATCTCACCGCTTCCGGAAGCCGCACCCACCCCGCCATAATTTTGCCCATTTTTCCATCCTGCGATATACTTTTCGATTGGGCGGACAACGCCCGTTTTTGACGTTTTCCCATCTTCACTCTATCCCACACGCCTTGTATGATCTCGAAGCCTGTGCCCCATGTGGGTGTTTCGCAGAAGCAGGGCGGAGGAAAAACAAAACAGGAGCATTTTTCGTATGGCCATTGTTTCACTCAAGACCCTTCTTGAATCGGGCGTCCACTTTGGACACCGCACCAAGCGCTGGAACCCCAAGATGCGGCGGTACATTTTCACCGAGCGCAACGGGGTGCATATCATCGATCTTCAGCAAACGGTTTCCCAACTGGAGAAAGCCTACAACTACATCCGCGATCTGTCCAAGGACGGCGGCGTGGTGCTTTTCGTGGGCACCAAGCGTCAGGCTGCCCCCATCATCGCCCAGGAATCCAGGCGTTGTGAAATGCCCTTTGTGGACAAGCGCTGGTTGGGCGGCACGCTGACCAACTTCAAAACCATTCGTTCCCGCGTCGATTATCTCATCGAGCTGGAAAATCGCCGCGATCGGGGTGAATTCAATCGTCTTCCCAAAAAAGAAGTCCTGAAGCTCAATGAAGAGATCGAGCGTCTGGAGCGCCGCGTGGGCGGATTGCGCAGCCTCACCCGTCTGCCCGACGCCCTTTTCGTCGTGGACACCCGCCGCGAAGATCTGGCCGTCAAAGAGGCGAACAAGCTGAATATCCCCATCGTGGCCCTGGTGGACACGAATTGTGATCCCGATTATATCGATCTGGTCATCCCTTCCAACGATGACGCCATTCGGGCCATCAAGCTGATGGTGAGCAAGATGGCTGACGCCGTTATCGAGGGCCGCCAACTGCGCGAAACCCTGGAAGCCGAGGATGCAGGCGAATCCGCGGAAGCCGGCCGGGCTGCTTCGCCCTCATG
>WGCR01000236.1 GCA_015493675.1 Anaerolineae bacterium | reverse complement strand
CGTCTGCAGAGCTTCAACAACGGCAAGGGCGGCATGGCGACCAATCTCGCCACCGAGAAAATCATTTTCTCGGTGGCGAGATTGGTCGCCATGCCGCCCTTGCCGTTGTTGAAGCTCTGCAGACGCCAGGGGGTGCTGGTGAGGGTGAGGGTCTCGGCCGGCGCGAAGGTCAGCAGCTTGCCGCCATCTTTGTCATAGATGGTGAGCGCGTCGCCCATGATGCTGAAGGATGCGGCTTTGCCCAGATTGTCGAGGAAGGCCTGCTCGGTTTCCATCACGCCTTCTGGTTTGGCGCACATCTTGCGAGTGGCGGCCAGGGGGCCGACGGTGAGGCTGTCGCCATCCACGGTGTAGCTGCCGGTGAAGTTGTTGCAGCCAGCATTGCCGGAGAGATTGCCGTCTTCACCGAAGGTGAGGGTGATTTTCTCGGCGGCCTGATTGGATTTCATGCCATCACCGCTATTGAAGCTGACCAGCCGCCAGGAGCTGCCGGTCAGGTCGGGGGCGGGCTGCTCGGCGAGGGTCAGCAGGACGGCGCCGTCCGCGTCCATCAGCATGAGCTTGCCGTTCTCGATTTTGTAGCTGGCCGCGTGGGAGAGGCCGTACTGCATTCCGCCTTCCTGGCTGGCGATGTCGGGCTCGCAGGCTCGCAGGGTGGTGGGGCCCAACTGGGTGGTGATGCGGTCGCCGTCGATCTCGTAAGTTCCGGCGACGCTGTTGCAATGGGTGTCGGCGATGAATTTGCCATCCTGGAAGATGAGGGTGGCGGGGGCGTCGGCCAGGGCGGGTTGCGTTTTGCCATCGGCGTCGACATAGCTTTCAAGTTGCCAGATGATTCCTTCTGGCTTGGGCATTTCCGTGGCTCCTTGCGGGGCGTTCGTGTCGGAGGTTTCCAATGGCGGCGGGGCGCAGGCGGCGATGACCCCAGCCAGGGTCAGGGCGCTTAGCGCCAGAAGTGCGAGGGTTGCGAGTGGTTTTTTCGACATGATAGTACCTTATCAATATAGAATCTTGGCCCCCTGAGCAAGAAAATGTCTCACGCAAAGGCGCAGAGCCGCAAAGGAAAAAAGAGGCAATGAAAAAACTTGGCGTCTTGGCGACTTTGCGTGAGATCAGCTTTTTGGGTTCCGGCTTGTCCGGGTAAGGGGTCCTTTTCTTGGCGAGAGGCGAGAGGCTCGGTCATAAGACGTCGGCGGGTCGGAAAAGGTTCCCTTTGCCTTCACTCGGCGCGGCGAGCCCCTCGTTCCGCCCGCTGCCGCAGGTCTTCGGGCCACTGGCTCATGTCTTCCGATGGGTAGATGCGCAGGGGCGGGCCGTTTTGCGTCAGCAGCTCGCTGGTGCGGGCGTCGAGCACCTTGCGGGCCGCGGCCAGGCCCGTGGCTGTCACGCCCGAAATGCCGTGGCTGAGGGTGCTGGCGCCGCACATCAGCAGGCCGTCGAAGGGCGTGGTGATGTTGAAGCCGCCCGGGCCCACCTGGTCGGGCGTTTTGTCTGTGCCGTAGAGGCTGCCGCGGGTGGCGTTGATGTAGAATTCGTTGGTCAGCGGCGTCCCCAAATTCCAGAAAACCACGTGCTGGCTGATGCCGGGGATGCGTTTTTCCAGCGCCCGGAACATGCGCTCCGCCAGTTCTTCCTTCATCGCCTCGTAGTCGTCGGGTCGGCTGCCGGGCCGGGTGCCAGCCCATCGCTCGAACGCGTCATAGCCCACGAAGCTGAACATCTCCAGGGTGTGATGCCCTTTGTGCATCTTGGTGGGGTCTTTGAGGGTGGTGACGGTGAGGAAGAACGCGGGCGGCTGGGGCAGTTTCAGCGCCGCGTCGGTCAGGCCCATTTTGTAGAGCCTGTCCACATCTTCGTGGTCATAAAACCAGTTGTTGCCCGAATCCAGGCCCGCGGCCTTCAGGTCCATATCCACCGCAAAGAAGAGGCTGAGGCAGGAGGTGGAATATCTCACGCCGTCGATCTTCTTGCGCAGTTTGGGAGGCAGGTTTTCGCGGCCGATGAGCTTGCCAAAGGTCACCTCGGGGTCGGCGTTGCTGATGACCACATCCGCGGTGATGACATCCCCGGCCGCGGTTTCGACCCCCACCGCCCGTTTGCCCTCCAGCAAGATGCGCCTGACAGGCGTTTGCAGCCGCAGCTCGCCGCCCGCTCGCCGCAGCGCCCGCACAAAGGCCTTGGGAATGGCCCCGCCTCCGCCGCGGGGGAAGTAGCCGCCATTGAAATAATGTCGGGTGACGCCCGCGTGCATGAACACCGACGCCATGCTGGGCGGCAGGCCGTGATCCCCGGCCTGGGCCGAGAGCACGCCTTTGAGTTTGGGATCAGAGATGTACGCGTCCAGTAGATCGCCGCCTGTCTTCTTGTACCAGCGCAAAATGGAGAAAGCGCCCGGAGCCGCCTTTACCGCCTTGCCCAGGCTGTTGACCTTGCCCAGATTGTTGAGCTTGATCATCAACTCATCCACGGCGTCGAGATAACCGTCGATGCCCTTGGCCTCGTGGGGAAAGCGCTCTTTCAGGTAGCTAGCCAGCCGTTCTTTGCCCTTGGGGATATCGAATCGTTCTTCGCCCAGATAGACGTGATCGAAGCCGTCCGGATTCAGTTCGAAGAAAATCATATCGCGGGAGACGCCCAGTCCTTCATACACCCAGCGCAGCCACCCGCCTTCATCCAGCTCGCCGATGTAATGCACGCCCGGACTGAAGCGATAGCCGTTCAGGGTGAAGGTCTGGCTCCAGCCGCCGGGGATTTCGTGCTGTTCCAGCACCAGCACGCGCTTGCCCGCCTGGGCGATGGGCACGGCTGCAGCCAGGCCTCCCGCGCCAGAACCGATAACGATAACATCATAATCAGACATCAGGTAACTCCTTGGCTCCTTATCAATGGAATCCTTGCTCGCTGGGCAAGAAAATGTCTCACGCAAAGGCGCAGAGCCGCAAAGGAAAAAAGAGGCAAAGAAAAGCTTAGCGCCTTGGCGTCTTTGCGTGAGATAAGCTTTTTGGTTCCGGCTTGTCCGGGTTAGGATCAATGATCCAGAAAGCAATTGGGCCAAGAATGGGAACCATGACTACCAACGCCCAAATTCCTTTTGCAGCGGATGAAAGCTCACACTTTTTTAGATTGATTAAAGCAATGACTGTGAGAATGGGTGTAAGAATGCAGAAAATCAGGCAAAGACCGATTGTAAAAATCTGTGCCAGGATGAACGAGCCTTCCATATCGAACCTCCAGCATAGTAGTGTCTCACGGAATTTCTACGCCTAACTCTATACCAAAAACTATTCATTCCGCAATCTCATTCTCCTCCAAACTTGGCAACAGGTCTCGATCATGTAAGAATGATGTCGACCAATCCCCGCCAATCTCCACGAATCTTCCCCCCATGCGCCCGAACATCCTCCTCCTCGTCCTCGACTGCGTCCGTTTCGACGGTCTGCACGTTTTTGGCAACGCCCGCAGCGTCACGCCCAACCTGGATCGGCTGGCCGAAAACAGCCGCCGTTACACCCAGGCCCGCAGCGCCGCCATCTGGACGTTGCCCAGCCACGCCAGCATGTTCACGGGCCTGCATCCGGGCCAGCATGGCGTCAATGTCGAAACCCGCTGGCTGGATGAGAGCATCCCCACCATGGCCGAGCGCCTGCGTCAGGCCGGATATCAGACCGCGGCTTTCTCCACCAACGCCTGGGTGGGTCCGCATTTCGGGTTGGATCGAGGCTTCGAGGATTTCTACGCGCTATGGCGCATTTTCCCGGGCATGGGCAAGGCCAAATTCCCCTGGTGGGAGAAGGCCCTGCGCAAAAAGGTGTTGGAGCGTGGCGACAAGGGCGCCCGCAAGCTGAACAAGTATGTGCGCAAGTGGTGGCGGCAGCAGCGAGACGCCGATCGCCCCTTCTTCATGTTCGGGCTTTATCTCGATGCGCATCTGCCCTACCGCCCGCCCCGCGGCTACGCCGAGCGCCTGCTGGACCCCGAGGCGCTGCGCCGCGCCCGGGCCGCGAATCAGGACGCCTGGGCCTACATGGCGGGCGAGGTGGCGATGACGCCCGAGGATTTCGCGGGCCTGCGGGCGCTGTACGACGCCGAGATCGCCTACGTCGATGAGCAGATCGGCGATCTGTTCGCCTTCCTCGACAGCGTGGGCGCATTGAAAAACACGCTCATCGCTGTCACCTCCGACCATGGCGAGAACATCGGCGATCACGGGCTCATGGATCATCAGTACTGCGTCTGCGACAGCCTGGCCCGCGTGCCCCTCATCATCCACTATCCTCAGGCGCTGGCCGCGGGCGATGACGACACCCCTGTCCAGCACACCGATCTCCTGCCCACTTTTCTCGATCTGGCGGGCGCTGCGCCCGCGTTGCCCCTGCCTGGCCGCTCCTTGCTCTCTCAATCTCCCGCCTCCGGGCCTCAAATCACCCAATACACCGCGCCCCATCGCCATCGCTTCGCCCGCCGCCACCCGAATTTCGATCCCGCCAGCAAGGGCTACGACCGCACCTACGACGCCATCGCCCGGGATGGCTTCAAGCTCATTCGCAGCAACAAGGGCGAGCGCTGGCTGTACGATCTCGCTAACGATCCGGCAGAGACGCACGATCTGGCCGGGGAGCAGGAAGCGCGCGCGGCGCAACTCGCCGCGGGCCTGGACGCCTGGCTCTCCGAACATCCGCCGCTGACTGACGCCGCGGCCGCGCCCGAGCTGGATGAAGACCTGCAAAAACACCTGCGCGGCCTGGGGTATCTCTAACGTTGTTCCGTAAATAGAACGCAGATGACGCTGAAAAAGCCGATCTACGCAGATAAAAACAGATAAAATCAGGATAATCTGCGAAAATCTGCGGGCATCAGAAGTTTCTGCGTTCTATTTTCATTCCTCATCGGCGCGCAGCCGCTCATGACGTCTGTTATGTCCAAACGCAAATCTTCCCGTCCGACCCGCAAAACAACCCATATCTTCGTCTCCCCGCGTCTGAAAGATCAGATTCGTCTGGGGCATCCCTGGATTTACCGGGACGCGGTGGAGCGCTCGCCCGCGGGGCTGCTCTCGGGCGCCTGGGTGCGGGTGCAGAGCGCCAATCAGCAGGCCGTGGGCCTGTGGGACGCGCATGGTCCCATCGCCGTGCGGCTTTTCAGCCAGACGGCTCTCCCCGACGCCGCGTTCATTCGCACCCGAGTGCAGGCCGCCTGGCAGCGCCGCGCGCCCTTGCGGCAACCAGAAGCAGCCAGCACCGCCTACCGCTGGGTCTACGGCGAGAGCGACGGGCTGCCCGGCATTGTCGTGGATCTGTACGGAGATGAGGAGGGAGAACGGCGCTGGGCTGTGATCAAAACCTACTCCGCCAGCCTGGCCCGGGTGCAAAAGTGGGTAGTGGACGCGCTGCAAGATGTCATCCCGCTGGCCGGGGTGATAGATCGCTCGGGCGAGGATTGGCGTTTGCTGGCTGGTGCGCCGCCCGCAGGCGAGATCATCATCCGCGAAAACGGCCTCCGCTTCGCGGTGGATGTGCTGCACGGCCAGAAAACCGGATTTTTCCTGGATCAACGGGACAATCGGGCCACCGCGGGCGAGTGGAGCCCGGGCAAACGCGTGCTTAATCTTTTCAGCTACACCGGCGGTTTCAGCGTGTATGTGGCAAAGGCGGGAGCCGCTCAGGTGGTTTCGGTGGATAGCGCGCCTGCAGCCATCGCCACTGCCCGTCATAATTTCCAGCTCAATGGTCTGGACCCGACCGCCCATGAGTTCGTCGTGGCCGACGTCTTTGATCTGCTGGAGAAATATCACGGCGAGGGCAAGCGTTTCGATCTCATCATCGTGGACCCGCCCAGCTTCGCCCGCTCCAAAAGCCAGACGCCCCAGGCCCTCAAGGCTTATCGCCGTCTCAACGCCCTGGCCATGCGCTGTCTGGCTCCGGGCAGGATGCTGGCCGCCAGCAGTTGCACGTCTCAGGTCAGCCCCGACGCGTTTCGGGCGATGCTGGCCGATGCCGCCGCAGACGCGAAGCGTCAGTTCATCATCCAGCACGACGCGGGCCAGCCCCTGGATCATCCGGTGGCCGTGAATTTTCCTGAGGGCCGATATCTGAAGTTCATGCTGGGGCAGGTGACGCCGCGCAGGTGAGGATTTTGGGATAGCGGGCATTTTGGAGCGGCGCGTCATCATCCTGCAAGTGCGGCCCGAAGTTGATCAGCCTGTCAAATCGGAGTATGATACAGAAACTGAAAACGCGGGGGCGGTCCTCGTCCTGGCGCTCCATTTTTTAGGCACTCATCGGATTTTTCAAAAATTACATGGCATGTTCATATCCGTGCCGCCTTTGTCCTGATAATAGCGAGGTCAACTCATGAATCAAAAACGTATCGTCGGCGCTGTTCCCAATTTTTCCGAGGGGCGCAGGCCCGAGGTG
>WGCR01000235.1 GCA_015493675.1 Anaerolineae bacterium | reverse complement strand
CATCTATCACACTCATCGCCACCACCGCTTTCGGCCTGGAAAGCGTCGTCAAACGTGAAGTCTCCGCCCTGGGATTTGAAAATATCCGGGTGCAGGAAGGGCGCGTTGAGTTTGATGCCGGGCTGACGGACATCCCCCGCGCCAATCTGTGGCTGCGCAGTGCGGATCGGGTGTTGTTGAAGCTGGGGGAATTCGAGGCCCGCACCTTCGACGAGCTTTTCGAGGGCGTCCGCGCCCTGCCCTGGGAAAATTGGATCACCCGGGAGGGGCGATTTACGGTGCTGGGCAAGGGGATCAAATCGCAGTTGGGCAGTTTCCGCGCTATCCAGTCTATCACCAAAAAAGCAGTGGTCGAGCGTTTGAAAGATGCTTATCGCGTCGACTGGCTTGATGAGACCGGCCCGGAGTTCACCATCCGCGCCTCTTTGCTGAAGGATGTGGCCACGCTGACGCTGGACACATCGGGCGCGGGCCTGCACAAACGCGGCTATCGGGCGCATACGGGCCCAGCCCCGCTCAAAGAGACGCTGGCCGCGGCCCTGGTGCAGCTTAGTTTCTGGCGGCCCGATCGACTGCTCATCGATCCCATGTGCGGATCAGGTACAATTCTGATCGAGGCGGCGATGATCGGGCGCAACATGGCGCCGGGCCTGCGGCGAAGCTTCGCTTCGGAGGAATGGCCCGCCATCCCCGCATCGGCCTGGCATCTGGCCCGGGAAGAGGCTCGGGCGGCCATGCGTCCTGCGGGCGAGATGCGCATCTTCGGCTACGACATCGACGAGGAAGCCATTGCCGGCGCCATCGTGAACGCCAAACGGGCGGGCGTGGGCAAAGACATCATTTTCGAGCCCAAAGACATTCATGATCTGTGGATCGACCAGCAGTACGGCGTTCTCATCTCCAACTTCCCCTACGGCGTCAAGCTGCTGGACTACAAAGAGCTGAACGACATCTACATCTCGTTCCACAAGACCTTCAGGAAGAAAAAAGGCTGGTCGGTTTATGTGCTGACCGCGGACAAAATGTTTCCCCGTTATTTCAAGCGCGGGCGTCCCGACCGGGTGCGCAAGCTGTTCAACGCCAATATCGAGGTCAATTACTACCAATACTTCGGCGAACGTCCGCCGCGGACGGATGCCTAACTGTCTCTCAGGTGCGATGCACTTGCCAAGTGCGTCGCACCTTCATAGTCGCTGATAGCTCGTTCCGCCAGATAATCCAATTTCCCCTGGGCGATATCACGTTCGAGCTGCTCATCCCACAGTTTTGCATCAAAACTTTCATACCAGGAACGAAACTCCCTGAGTTCCGCTTCGGACAATTTGACGACAGCTTTTTTGAGTGTTTTGACAGAAATTGTCATCATCAATTCTCCTTCTGAATCGATTTTCTTGTATCATTTATAGCATACTGACGCCAGTGCGGCAAGATTTACGTTCACAGGAGCTTTTCTTCTATGACTTTTCACAGCATCCAGTGGCTGGATGGCATTGTGCGCATGTTGGACCAGCGCAAATTGCCCCAACAAACCATTTACAACGATTACACAACGCCCGAGCAGGTGGCTGAGGCCATCCACAAGATGGTTATTCGCGGCGCTCCCGCCATTGGTGCGGCCGCGGCCTACGGCCTGGTTCTGGTTCCCTGGCACGATGAAACCGGGGATGTGACGACGGTGCGGGCGGCGCTGCAACGGGCGGATGACATATTGCGCACATCTCGCCCCACTGCGGTCAATCTCTTCTGGGCGCTGGATCGCATGAAGACGCGTCTGGCTGATCCCGGACTGGATTCTGTGGACAAGCTGCGAGATGCGGCCCTGGCCGAAGCGAACGCCATCGCCGAGGAGGATGTGGCCATCAACAAGGCCATCGCCCGCCACGCCCTGCCCCTCATTCCCGACAAAGCCACCATCATCCATCACTGCAACACCGGCAGCCTGGCCACGGTGGATTACGGCACCGCCTTGGGCATTATCCGCATGGCGCACGAGGAAGGCAAGGAGGTCTTTGCGCTGGTGGATGAGACCCGCCCGCGGCTGCAAGGTGCGCGGCTCACCGCCTGGGAATTGATGCAGTATGGCGTGCCGTTCAAGATCATCGCGGACAGCGCCTCCGGGCATTTCATGCGCACCTCGGGCGTGGATTTATGCGTGGTCGGGGCGGACCGGGTGGCGGCCAACGGCGACACCGCCAACAAAATCGGCACCTACAACCTGGCGGTGGTGGCCCATGAAAACGGCGTGCCCTTCTACGTGGCCGCGCCCACCACCACCATCGATCTGGACACGCCCTCCGGCGACGACATCCCCATCGAGGAGCGCCCGCCCGAAGAGGTGACGTTGGTGCTGAGCCAATGTCAGATTGCGCCCGACGGCGCGCCCGCGGCCAACCCCGCCTTCGATGTCACTCCGGCCCGCTACATCACCGCCATCATCACCGAGAAAGGCGTGGTTTATCCGCCCTTCGGGGAGAATTTGGCGAGGTTGATGTGAATTCAAAAATCTTCGTTTTTATGTTAGAATACCCCTCAAATTCTCCCGTGAGGTGACTTTAATATGACCGACGCCCTTTCTACACAACTTGACGCCGCAATACAAACCATCGAACCTGATTTCAAGGCCTTGCGGCAGGCGCTGGCAGCGCTGAAACGGGCCAGCAAGCTGGCGGCCGAGGAACAGATGGACGCCATCGCCATGCAAAAAGCTTTGTTCAAATTGCAGGACGCGGATGCGCTGGTGGATCGCGAAGCGATGCACAAAGCCACGGACTCCTTCGCCGCGGTCACCCAAAAAGCTTTGGACGCCCTGGCCTTCGACTTCGCCCGTGACCTCAAAACCAGTCTCGAGAATCGCGGCCTCACTGTGGAAGGGCGCCCGCCCATCCTCGTGGTGGGTGAGCTGGTTCTGTCTATCGATAGCGCCGCCCGCAAGGCGCAATGGTTCTACGGCAAAGAGGCGCTGACCCGACCTCTGCCCCTCTCCCTGCACGCGGTGCTCAAAGCCTACGATCAGCAATACAAAGCTATCGTTCAACGCGAGTTCGACGCGTCGGCCTTTATGAACGACTTATATCGGGCCTGGAGCCAGTTGATAGCCGAGAAACCGCGACGGCCCGCCGGGGGACGCATCAACATTATCGCTGTTTACAGCAAAATGGTGCTCAACCGGCAATCCAAACGCTTTTGGAATGCCCCCTCCCGCAAAAATTTCAAGGACTATGAGCGCCCCCTCTTTGTGCGAGACATGGTTCTGGCCCATACGACGCCTACGATCACCGACGAAAAGGGCCGCACGTGGCGATTGCATCTGGGCGTGGCCACCAAAAGCCAGGCCAGCAACCCCCAACGCAGCGTATGGCTGCCCCACACCGGCCCGCAGGGAGGCGATTATTACTCAGATGTCGTCTTCGAGGAAGCCTAACCCGGACAAGCTGGAACCAAAAAGCTGATCTCACGCAAAGCCTTTTGATTCGCCGCGGATGACGCTGATTGTGCAGATATTCGCAGATTTTTTTGATTTCATCCGCGCCCATCCGCCTGATCAGCGTTATCAGCGGCGAGTCCATACTTTTTCCTTTGCGTCTCTGCGCCTTTGCGTGAGACATTTTCTTGCCCAGCGAGCAGGTATCCCGCTGATAAGGCACTAACTCAGGCCCGAAGATAAGGAGGCCCGCATGACTCTCACGCCTATCCTCGCCCGTCAGATTATCGAAGTGCTTGGCAGCTCGGGCACGCCGCCAGCGCGCGGCATTCAGTATTTCAATGTGGGCAATCAATCCCTGCTGGACGCCCTGGACGAATACTACTTCTCCTCCTACCTGCAGGATGGCGGGGCCGCGTTCAAGCTGGTGGTGGGCGACTACGGCAGCGGCAAATCCCACTTCCTGTACTGCGTGCGAGACCTGGCCTGGAGCCGGGGCTTTGCCGTCTCCAAGGTCGATCTCAGCCCGGTGGAGACGCCCTACAACGATCAGCGCGCGGTCTACGCGGCCGTGGCCCGCAACCTCATCTGGCACGAAAGCGATGAGCGCATGACCGACGAGAAAGGTCTGACGCGCTTTCTGGAGGGGACATTGGAACGGCTGGTGGGAGAAAATGTCAGTCTGGAGATGCTCGCGAACCCCATCTATCAGGGGCTGGTGGATACGCTGGAAGCCACGCCCATCGACAGTCTGGCCTACAAAAACGCAGTGCTGGCCTATTTCGACGCGCTGATTCGGGATCAGGAGGAATGGCTGGAATCCCTCAGCCGTTGGCTCATGGGCGCGGCCACCACGCCCGACGACACAAAAATCCTGCGTCCCCTGGGCGTCACGGGCAAGATCACCCGGCCCAACGCCTTTCGCATGTTGCGCTCTCTCACCCAGACCATCCGCGCCCTCTCCTACAGCGGCCTGGTGCTGTTGTTCGATGAGGTGGACCGCATGGCCAGCATCGGCGGCAAAGCCGAGAAACTGGCCACCGACAACCTGCGCGAGGTCATCGATCGCTGCCGGGATGAATTGCCGGGCGCAATGTTTGTTTATGCAGTCCCGCCCCAGTTCATCAACGACATCGTGCCCCGTTACCCGGCGTTGCAGCAGCGGGTGCGGGCCGTGGGACGATTCTCTCGCATCAACCACTTCAGCCCGCAGATCAGCCTTGAGCATCTGGACCTGGAAGAAAACGATCTGATGCTCGCCATTGGCGAAAAGCTCATTCCCATCTACGAAACCGCCTTCGACGTCAAACTGGATGAGCAAATTCAGTACGCCAATGCCGCCATCCTGGCCAACGTCGCCCGCGACGTCTTTCTGGATGTAAGCCATCGCCGCCTGTTCGTCAAATCCTTTGTCACCGAACTGGCCCGCCAGCATCAGGCCCCCGAAGGGGAGCATGTCATCTCGGAAGAAGAAGCCATTGCTCTCATCCGCGGGCAGGTGGATGAACTCAGCAGCGGCGAAACCCCGCCCTATTGAAACGCAACCCAAAAAGATGACCGGGCCGGGCGGATCACCCATCCGTCCCGGCGCACCATGCGTCTAGCCGGATATGCGATCCGGCGCCCCCCACCTTCGGCGGAACACACTTCCGCCTCGGCGCTAGTCTTCTTCTTTCCTGCGCCCGCCGGATATGTGATCCGGCGCATAATTCCCGTCTAACCCGCCGGAACACATTTCCGGCTGGACGCAAACGTAAGCAGCCAACCTCCCCATCTCTTACCCCGTCATGCCCGCCCAAATGCCCGCAACCGCCGCCATTGGCGACATCGTCGAACACCCCATCTTCGGGAAGGGACAGCTTGTGGCGATCTATCGCAACGGCTCGCAATGGCTGGTTCGTTTTGATAACGGCCTGCGATTTCGTTGCCCGCGGCGAGAATTCATCGGGCAGGAGGAGAAGGCGCGGATTCAGGTCGCCCTGCCAGCGCCCGCGGCGCCGCCCATGCCCCCGGCCCGATTCCAGGCCCGGCAGCTCGTCGAATCCTTGCGGGTGGGCGTCGCCCCAACCCGGCATGTGCGGGAACTCACCATCGGCCTGAAGAAAGAGCGGGAAAGCATCAGCGCGGGGCTGAATCAGGCCCACCAGCAGGGGGGAGCGGTGCGGGCTGTGCTGGGCGAATATGGCTTTGGCAAGACGCATCTCATCGAATTGACCGCGCAGGAGGCGCTGGATCGCAAATTTCTGGTGGCCATGACCAGCCTAGACCTCTTCGAGCTGCCGCCTCATCGCTCCTTCAACATCTACGCCAGCCTCATGCGCAACCTGCGCTATCCCGATACGGATGAGCGGGGGTTGGAACCGTTATTCGAGCAGGCAGCGGCCACGCCCGCTATCCTCGACCATCTGCGGGAGCTGGCCCTGGTGGAGAACGATCCGCTGCTGGTGGCGTTGCAGGCCATTCGCAGCACGCCATCGGCCCGGCAGCGCAAGACGTGGCTGCAATGGCTGATGGGCGCCCGTCGGGTCAAGCGCATGAGACCGGCCACCCCGCGCCGCATCCGGTTCCCCAGCATCTACCGGGTGGGCCACAACGCCCGCCAGATAGCCTACCTCCTCAGCGGGATCAGCGTACTGGCCCGTCTGAATGGGTATAGCGGTCTGGCCGTGATGCTGGACGAAGCCGAAAGCTACTCCCTGCTGCGTCCTTATCAACGCCCCAAAGCCAGCCTCTTCTTCAGCGCCGTCATCTACGCCGCTCTCCAGGAGCGCCAGTCTCACATCCGCGCAGCGGATTTCCCCCAACACCGGTGGCGGGAGTATCCGCTGGCCTACCGCGATCGGCAATCCCTCTTCTTCCTCTTCACCGTCACCCACAGCGACCAGCGCATGCCCTTGCACGATTGGCTGGATGAGGACCAAATTCTGGAGCTAAATTCGCATCACACGCCCCAGGAGATCGGGCAATTCATGGAGCAAGTCATGGGCTATCATGCCCAGGCATACGATTATGAGCCGGGCCAGCAGCAGCGCCAGATCCGGCGCGGCGCTGCCGAGATCATGGCGTTGGGCATGCGCAACGGGCGTCTCGGCATTCGTCATCTGGTGCGATTGGCCATCGAACTGTACGATCTGCTTTATCTCTACCCTGACTACGGCTCAGCGCTGTTGCTGGCTGAGTTGAAAAAACAAGTCGGCGCATGACGCAATCCACTTCCGCTGAACTTCGGGCCAGATTGCCGCTGACATGGCCCGCGTTCTTCGCCCGGCATGGCAGCTTCACTCCGGTGCAGCAACAAGCTATCCCCGCGGCGCTGGAAGGATGCAACACCCTGATCATCGCCGCCACCGCTTCGGGCAAGACCGAGGCCGCCATCGCTCCGCTGTTGGAGCGACATCTGGCCGGGAAACAGCCTCGGCGTTCGGGCGTCAGCATCCTCTATCTTTCGCCCACCAAGGCCCTGGTGCGCGACCTGTACGAGCGGCTGCGCGTCCCCCTGGCGCAACTGCGCATCTCTCTGGGCATGAAAAGCGGCGACACCGGCCCGGTCTCGGCCACGAATCCGCCTGCGGTGCTGATCACCACGCCCGAGTCCACCGACTCGTTGCTGACGCGGGCGCCCCGCACGCTGGCCGAATTGCAGGCTATCATCATCGACGAAATCCACCTCTTCGATGGCGGGCCCCGGGG